>JBPCSC010000334.1:0-3694 GCA_051007495.1 Methylococcaceae bacterium
AGGGTATTCCAGTCCAGATTAAACCCCTCCCATTGCCAGTTTTTCAGTTCGTTGACTACTTTTTTCCGCTGATCCTGAAATTTGTCCAGATACACTTCAGCCTGGTCGTGGTCACCGTGCATGGCGCAAAACGCCACCTGTTCCAGATAGTAACGCTGTTCTTCCAGATGAGTCATTATGCTGATCCATGAGGGTAAATCCTTCTGCCAGTCGGGTTGATGTTTTTCGGCATATAAAAACAAATACGCCAAAATAAACCCCGGTGGGCCGACATCCATGTCAGGGTCATCCAATCGTTCCCTGCATAAGGGTATAAATGACGCCAGGCGCAAAGCCATATCGTGGTCGTCTCTACACCAAACCCAGGCGGCCAGTGCCCGCAACATATAAAAGAAATCATTATTGCCCGGTAATCGCGTTCCCTCCTCATGGGTGGCATTCAGTACCGCCAATCCTTGTTGCAGATACTCCTGTTCATTCTTAACTGGATACCAGGCGATGGTATACAGCAACCATACCAGTGCGCGTTCGTCTGGTTTTTCAGATGATGATCCCTTCCAGCGTTTTTTATAAAGCGTATAGGCTTTTTCCGGGTTGCCCTGTCTGAGTGCCAATCGGGCTTTGCGGCCTTTGGCATTGCGCTGGTCTCGTTTGGTTTGTTTATGGGTAATCAGGCTCAGGCTCAAGTCCAGTTGGCTTTCAAGTTTCAAGGCCGGTTGAATTAAAACCTGGTCAATCAAATCATCCAGCAAAGACCCTGTCAGGCCCAACCCGTGTTGAGGGTTTTCCTGGGTTTGCAGCAGGTTCAATCCCTTTACCTTGTCACGCACTGAAAGCGGATAACGCCCCTGACGGTAATATACCTTGGCCCAGTGGCGGTAATAACTGGGGGTCATATCTCTGCCGGATTGCTCCAGGCTGGTTCGCTGATCTTGTAAAGCTTCCAGCCAGGTGTGGTTGTGATTCTCTGCCAGATAAGCCAGGCCCGGAATAACCCAGAGACGGGTTAAATGGGGTAGTGTATCCCGAACCGGATATAACTGATTCAACAGCGGGGCTAACAGGGTTTCGTCCATTTCACGGTTTAGTTCCAGGGTATCCAGATTGCCGTCGCGCTGATAATGATCAAGCGTCAGGCGTTCACACCAGACAGGCAGGGTCAGTGCAGGATGACCCGCTTTCAATTCAGCCTCTACCTGTGTTTTGAGTTGTTCCAGACTGCTGAATAGCGGCTTTGCCTGGGGGCGGCAGGATAAATCCGGTTCGCCCAGCAAATACAATCGGGCCGCGCCGGTACGTTTATCCTGATCGTCACGCTGAGTCTGGTGCAGGGCTTGAGCGACGGTTTGCCCTTGCTTGAGCCAGTGTTCCAGAAAATCATCCAGAAACGCTTTCATTCGTTCGGCATCCAGTTGCCCGCGAGGAGCCAATACGGTTTTGGCTCCGGCACGCAACAGGCTACGGCCGTATTCCAGCAAATTGCCGTTTTCACTGCCGCAGGCCAGCAGGATAACCAGATCAGGCAATCCGCGCCCGGTAGGCAAAGTCCACCCGTTCTTGTCCTCCTTGCTCAGCCTGAAAGGCTGTTCCATCATCCCTTCCGAACCGTGAGCGACGACGATCAGCAGACCGTAGTCATGCAGATTTTCTGTGGCCATGAATGCCTCGACCGGCTTGATTTTTTCCTTGAGTTTCAGTTGCAAACCGAGTTGTCGCGCTACCAGACCGCGAGCAGGCTGTATTGGCTCATCACCTGGCCAAAGGTTAAGAATAACCCCTTGATGAGTACATACCGGGGTTTCCGTTAACCCCGGTCGGGGTACATCGCGTGCCACCAGTAGATATTCCTGCAAGGCTTTCCCTTTGCAGTCCAGCCATTCAAAAGGAATATCTCGCCATTCATCCGGCAAGTCGGAAGTCAGGCGCAATTCGAGCGGTGAGTTGCTTGATAAAACGATATCCAGAAGAAAGCGGCCAAACTCGGCTGGATGGCGAATTTGTGTGAGTGCGGTATTTCTCTTTTGCTCCCGCAAACACTGGTTTTGACCCAGAGCATCAATACAATCCGGCTTACCGGAGAATACTCGGGTAATATGAGGCGAAAATACTCTAAACTGACCGGCTTCCGGCCATAGCCATATATTCATGATTTGATTTTTTATATTGGAGGGTATAGTCAGAACCGGGTGGCGTTTATTTTAACACCACCCGGCAATTTCAGGCGGGGATTTATAACCCCAAATCCAGTTCAGCCAGGGTTTTACCGGATTCGTCAGTCAGGGTAAGTCGATAGTGTCGATCGACATCCAGTTCAATGCGTTTGCCTGGGGTTTGGTCATTCAGGCCATGCTGCTCATGAATGGTCCCATCGCACCACACCGTAACGGTCAGGGTTTCGGGAGTACAGCCTTTAAGCCATACATTCAGCATCCCGTATTCACTCGCTGCGGCCTTGATTTTTACCGCATCACCCAATTGACCTTCCAGCGTATCCGCTTCCGTCCCGGCAGTGCCCATGGCGTACACCAGGCCCGGCATAGGCTGCCAGATCAATTGAATCTGTTCCCCTAGCCGTTCGGTCAGTTTTTTGATCATGGACGGTAAACGGTTCGGTTGAGCCTGAGTGCTGGCCTGTTGACGCAGGGCATCCAGAGCCCGTTCTACCGGTTCAGATAGCGCGGGCAGCAGGGCTTGATAGAGTTGGCGATAACGCCAGCGCGGGTCATCCTCGCCGCCCAGCGGTGTGCCGGTCAGCACCGAGTGGCCGTCGATCGTCGATCGAACGAGCATGAAACCCGGTTCGGACTCATGCTCCGGCCGCACCTCGCTCAACATCTCAGCGGCTACGCTTCTGATGGCCGCCAGGCGATTGGGGCTGAGTTGCCCCAACACGCTCTGGGTAGACGGCAGATACACATAAACCGGCTGAGTCAGTCGCACCATGCCGGCTTGTGGATCACACGGCTGATCGCTTTCCTCAATCAACACATCCCAGTAGCTGGCGTAGTCGGTTTCGGGGGTGGTCAACCAGGCATGCCAGATGGTCTGATCGGGCGTATAGGGCCTGTTCAGACAAACCGACAGCGGACGGGCCAAATCCAGGCCCAGTGGTCCATTCGGCCCGATCACCTCAGCAATCAGGCGAATCTGACCAGGCTGAGGTGTGGTGCTGAATGGGGTGTTTTGCGCCTGACAGCGGCGTGCTATCAAGTCCTCCATCCACTCCGGCATGGGTGGGGCCGTATCGGCCACATCGAACGGTTCGGTGGATTTCAGGGCTTCGATCAATTCCGCGTATCGCGGCACCTCAATGACCGAACGGATCACCTCGTCCGCTACGGTTTCAGGAGAGAACGCAATGAGTTGCAGCAGACGTTCGGAAGGCCCGAACAGACCTTCCTCCAGTACGGCAAGAGGCGGAGACAATGTTTTCATGATGGACTCGCTGGCAATAGTGAATGAAGTTCACTGAATTAAACGTCGGTGGAGGGCGAATTTTGCAAAGATTTAATCGCGTCCAGGCTGACATCACACAAAAGGCCAAGGATGACATGCAATAACCTGTTGTTGTCCGCTTCAATGCGGATGCCTAAATCCTGCTCTATCCATTGCCCCAGCATAGTCTTACGAAACCATTCCACATCCAGGTCTTTTTTCTTGCGACTCAGTCCCAGTTGGCGCATTTTGTAGTGGT
>JBPCSC010000335.1:0-1978 GCA_051007495.1 Methylococcaceae bacterium
CTCTATGCGGTATCAACGGGATTCGGGTATTGGCTATCTGTCCAGAGCCATCAATGCCGGCCATTCAGGTACTATTGAAGGCATTTTGGTAAATCCCATATTCAAGGATCTTCACTGGTGGATAATCCAGCCATCAAGACAGGCTTATATCAGAGGGATAAGCCATGGGTTCAAGGATTATCTGAATGTCATAAAAACCGGGCGGCCCACTGCGCCTACCGATACCAAAACAATAGAAGACTGGTGCCGGACAATACTCCAGGCCTTTTCCGCTTATCAGGTATTGTGTGCCGTGCGTGAAGGCGAAACCGGAGTCAATCATATCAATGAGACCATAGCCTATCACCTGCACACTGATAATTTGATAGAAGCGAGCCAGGGCTGGTATGAAGGCCGCCCGGTCATGATGACCCACAACGACTACGAACTGGGTATTATGAATGGTGATGTAGGCATTACCCTGAACCTGCCACAAGAGAACGGCAGCACGACTCTTAAAGTGATTTTCCAGAATGCCGACGGCTCAATCAAAACCTTAAGCCCAAGCCGGCTGTCCTCGGTTGAAACCGTATATGCGATGACCATACACAAATCGCAGGGTTCGGAGTTTGACCATGTGGTACTCATACTGCCTGAATCCTCAAACACCCCCATCGCTACCCGGGAATTGCTTTATACCGGAGTCACCCGCGCAAAAAAAGAATTAAGCGTGTACTACTACGATATAAACGACATTACCTCCATGGTTCGGAAATGTATTCAGCGTTCTGGTCGACTGGCCGCCCTGCTTAACCCCACACCGGATTGACCGCTGTCGAACCACACAATGCCAATATGAGCGTTACGAAAAAAACCCATACACCACCACCCAATCTGTGGACGCAACTCGGGCAGCAGCTTTATCAACCCGTTTTTCAATACCTGTCTGCCCAGTATCAAAAACTCTATTTCAGGCTTGTGGAATCCACCGGTCACCACAAGCGGGACATTCTTATAACCCGAGTAGAACACGCCAGAGACAGTCTGGAAGAAGCCAAAGGCCAGTTTCAAAACGCACTGGAACAATTCAGCATATTAACCCGATTTGAAGGCGGTGATCTGGAACACATATACCGGCAACTAAAAAGCGAATACGACTACAGTAAATCCAGGGCATTAGCCGTACACGATCGTATTGATGCCGTGGAAGATGTCGCCGAGGCATTATTTACAGAATGGGACAGTGAACTGGAGCAATACTCCAACCGCAGCCTGCGCAATACCAGTCGTCAGAAACTCAAACAAACCCGCCAGCATTACGGCCAACTACTCACCGCCATGCGCCGGGCCGAAACCCGCATAGAACCGGTTATCGCGGTATTTCAGGATCAAGTACTGTTTTTAAAACATAACCTCAATGCCCAAGCCATAGCCGCGCTGGAAAACGAACTGTCGGCCATGACAATCAACGTCGCCACCCTGATAGAAGCCATGGAACGCTCCATCTCAAGGGCTAATGAATTTGTCGAATCCCTCAACAGACAAAAAGTACTGCCTTCAGCGTAACAACTTTTTAACCTGATCAGGGATGATCAAACCGCCTGGGGAAAGTTTTGTTTGAGGTAAGGTGAATCCTGACAACAGAAAATGCAAAGCGTACCGTAGTATCAGGTTTATAGGGGCAGGGAAACCCTGCCCTGCCCACCCTCTAAACCGTAGTGGTTCTAAAGCCAAAGGTAAGTGTCCATCAGAATGTTTACCCGCCCTCCAATACCATCTCATCCCGGAAAATAATCCGTTGTTCGTAACGCACAGGAATCAGCCTTCCCCACTACCACGCAATAAACGATCGAAAATAAGTCACCCTTCATAAAACACCCCACAGCCCTCGACTCGACCTATGTCTGAGAGAAATGAACACACCGCATTGACAAAAACTACTGACGATGAGTAACCTTACTTAAACCGGACTCCATGAAACCTGCATAAAAAGTTACCT
>JBPCSC010000336.1:0-2174 GCA_051007495.1 Methylococcaceae bacterium
GCTATTACCGGTGATGAAATTCTTGCCGTCGTTTCCAGTACCTTGCAGGGCTTGCAGTCCAGTCAGAATCAGATTTTCCACATTCGCCGGTAATACATAAGTCCGTTCACTGCGGACGGTATCGTTACCACCCAGGCTACCGGCCAGCTCAATGACCTCATCGCGGAAATTATCCACCCAATACACATCATCGCCTTCGCCGCCCCGCAAGGTGTCGGAATTCAAACCACCGTCCAGACTATCATTGCCGGGGCCGCCATCCAGTATATCCCGATCCGCCCCGCCATCCAGACGGTCATGGCCGCTGCCGCCTGTTAAGGTATCGTTGCCGTCATTGCCTTGCAGGGTATCGTTCCCCACTGCGCCGTCGATCGAATCATTGCCGGTATTCCCGATCAGGCTGTCATTGCCGGCAAACCCGCTGATCGTATCGTGTCCGGCCAGACCATCGTAGCGATCATCCTGACCGGTTCCCAGCCATTTATCGTTGCCGGTTGTACCTTTAACGATGCTGGCCACGGCAGTCACCAGCCCGGTCGGTGCACTGCTGACACGCTCCGCCGTGCCCTGTCCGTCGGTGTAATACACGCTGACACGGACATTTTTACCCACCTCGGCACGGGTCAGGGTATAGCGCTCGTCCGTACCGACCACAGTCTCTCCGGCCTGCCATTCATAATGCAGACGGCCCAAGCCATCGGCATCCTGCACACTCTGGCTGACCGTCAACACCTGTCCCACCTGCGGTTTGCCGTTGATCGTCACCTGGCCGGTAGGGGCATCGTTGACATTGGCCACCGCTTGCTTCAAGCCACTGGTCACGCTCTCGGCGTTGCCTTCGCCGTCGGTATACCGGGCGATCACGCCGATGTGCTTGCCGACTTCGGTTTGCGTCAACCGATACGAAGTGCCGGTCGCACCGGGGATGATGACGGCATCCGCCAGCCATTGATACGTCAGCGTACCCACGCCGTCGGCATCGGTCAGGGTCTGGTTGATGCTCAAGCTTTGATTCTGAGCGACTTCGCCCCGAAGGCTCAGGTTGCCGCTGGGCGGGCTATTCACCGAAACCACCGCCGCCGTGGCCTCACTGCTCACGCGCTCCGCAGTACCGTGACCGTCCACATAACTGGCCCTAAGCTGTAGGGTTTTGCCTACCAGATCGCGGGTCAACGCCAGATGATCCTCACTCGCGCCCTTCAGCACCACCCCATTGGCCAGCCATTGATAAGTGATAGTTCCCAAACCGTCGGCATCGGCCAGTGTGGAGCGGCCCGACACGGTTTCACCGAGTTTAGCCTCGCCCTCGATCGTCACGCGACCCGTCGGCGCATCGTTGACATTGGCCACCGGGCCTATAGCCGTGCTGAGTATTTGCTCCGGCGTACCTTTGCCGTCGGTATACGTGACGACACCCCGGATATTCCGGCCGACCTCGGCTTCGGTCAGGGTATAACTCTTGCCGCTGGCCCCACCGATCACCCGGCCATCGACTTGCCATTGATAACTGAACTGGCCGAGGCCATCGGCATCACGCAGGGCTAGTGTATCGAGCGTCACGGTTTGGTTTTGCTGCACCGAACCGGACAAGGTGAGCGTTCCGGTAGGCGTATGGTTAAGGCTGGCAATGAGGGGAGAGGCTGAAGAATAAACGGTTTCCTGAGTGCCACCGCCATCGGTATACGAAATGACCGCCCGCACCCGCTGGCCGACATCGGTTCCGGTCAGGGTGTATCCCGTATCCGTCGCGGCGGCAATGTTCTGCCAGGTTTTGCCATCGCTGGAGCGTTGCCATTGTGTCTTGAACGAGCCAAGACCGTCGGCATCCTGTATACCACTGCCGTCGGCGTAGAGGGTTTGGTTTTGGATATAGGTTTGGGAAGTGGCAGGCGTGCCTGTTTGTGTGGTAGTGGGATACTGGCATGAGTATTCGGTGATGTAGCCATTTGTAACTACCCCATTCGGCATAGTGATAGATGAATTTATGACTTTTGCTTCTTCTGGTAAATCATCCCAGTTACCGCTGGTTAAAATTCCATCAATAAATCCATAATCTGCCCCGTTTTTATTGTCAAATCCATTATTATCAAGATAATATGACCAATTACTGTAACGATTGGCAACGCTGTGTCCATAATAAGTGCCCTCCCAAAAAACGGTTCCATTTTCAGGGC
>JBPCSC010000337.1:0-3385 GCA_051007495.1 Methylococcaceae bacterium
CCAAAACCCTCATTCTGGTGGATGGGTCTTCTTTCCTGTACCGGGCTTTTCACGCATTGCCACCGTTGAGTAATTCACTTGGAGAGCCAACCCACGCCGTTCTAGGGGTATCCAACATGCTCAGAAAACTGGTAGACCATTATCCTGGCTGCGGAATTGGAGTGGTATTTGACGCACCGGGGCGCAATTTCAGAGACGAGTTATTCGAGCAATACAAAGCCCATCGTCCACCCATGCCGAATGAACTGCGTAGTCAGATAGCACCTTTGCACGAACTGATCCAGGCCATGGGTTTGCCCGTGCTGATGGAGTCGGGTGTAGAGGCCGATGATGTGATTGGCACGCTAACCCATCAAGCCGTGGCTTTGGGGTATCGAGTCATTATCTCCACAGGCGATAAAGACATGGCTCAGTTGGTCAATTCTTCGGTTTTACTGGAGAACACCATGTCGGATAGCCGTATGGATGAAGCGGGGGTAGTGGCCAAATTTGGTGTGCGCCCGGCCCAGATTATCGACTACCTCACATTGGTGGGAGACACCTCAGACAATATCCCTGGCGTTCCCGGAGTGGGTCCTAAAACCGCAGCCAAGTGGCTGGAGGAATACGGTACTCTGGAGCGTTTACTGGCTGATGCCGCCTCCATACGCGGCAAGGTGGGAGAATCTTTACGGGCCAGTCTGGCGCAAATACCGATATCCAGGCTGCTGGCAACCATCCGCTGTGATGTTGCATTGCCATTAGGGCCTGACGATTTACAGCCCATGCCTGCCGACAGTGAACGCCTCAAAAGCCTGTTGCGGCGCATGGAGTTCAAATCGTGGCTCAAACAACTGGAAACCCAGCCTGACTTTACCCCTCCCGCCGAGCCAGTCGTTATGCCGGCCCACTACCAAACCGTGCTAACCCGTGAAGATCTGGACATCTGGCTGGCCCGCCTGCATCAAGCCACCTGTTTTAGCTTTGATACTGAAACCACCAGCCTCAATTACAGCCAGGCCGAAATCGTAGGCTGCTCGTTTGCGATATACCCGGGCGAAGCGGCTTATATTCCTCTGGCCCATCGCTACGACGGTGTACCCATGCAACTGGATCGCGCAGAAGTTTTGGCCTTGCTTAAACCACTACTGGAAGACGAACAACGTTTGAAGGTGGGACAAAACCTCAAATACGATGCCCATGTTCTGGCCAATCATGGTATACACCTTAAAGGCATGGCCGAGGACACCATGCTGCAATCCTATGTATTAAACAGCACCGCAACCCGACATGATATGGATTCGCTGGCGGCTTATTATCTTGATTATAAAACCATCCATTATGAAGATGTGGCCGGCAAGGGAACCAAACAAATTCCATTTGCAGCGGTCACCATTGAAACCGCCAGCCAATATGCTGCCGAAGACGCAGACATCACCTTGAAATTGCACCAACAACTCAGGCCACGACTAAAATCAATACCTGAACTGGATCGTTTATATCAAGAGCTGGAAATCCCCCTGATACCCATATTGGTACGCATGGAAGAAACCGGGGTACTGGTGGATCCCCTACGGTTGGCCGAACAAAGCCGACACCTCAGCCAGAGAATCAGCGAGATTCAACAACAGGCCTACCGCGTGGCCGACGGTGTATTTAATTTGGGTTCTACCAAACAGATTCAAACCTTACTGTACGATACCCTCAAACTACCCGTAGTCAAGAAAACCCCCAAAGGTCAACCGTCTACAGATGAATCGGTATTACAGGAACTGGCAGAAAATTATGAACTGCCCCGTCTGGTGCTGGAATACCTCTCGTTGACCAAACTCAAATCAACCTACACCGACAAACTGATTGAGCAAATCAACCCACGTACTGGCCGGGTACACACGTCTTATCATCAGGCGGTAACGGCCACCGGGCGTTTGTCCTCGTCTGATCCCAATCTGCAAAACATTCCCATACGCACTGAAGAGGGCCGGAAGATTCGACAAGCCTTCATCGCCCCGCCGGGGTATCGGCTACTGGCGGCCGATTATTCCCAGATCGAACTCCGCATCATGGCCCATCTGTCGGAAGATCCGCATTTATGCCAGGCGTTTGCCCACAGCACCGATGTACACCGGGCAACGGCCGCCGAGGTGTTTGGCGTGACACCAGAGCAGGTCACTTCCGATCAACGCCGCTCGGCCAAGGCCATTAATTTTGGTTTGATTTACGGTATGTCGGCATTCGGTCTGGCCAAACAACTCAACGTATCGCGGGAACGCGCCCAGTTTTACATTGACCTTTATTTTGCCCGCTATCCAGCGGTCAAAGCCTACATGGAACGCGCCCGAACCACTGCTCGTGACCACGGGTTTGTAGAAACCCTGTTTGGGCGGCGGTTATACATCCCGGATATTCGAGACCGTAACACGCAACGCCGCCAATACGCCGAACGCACCGCCATCAACGCCCCCATGCAAGGGGCCGCCGCCGACATCATCAAACGCGCCATGCTGGCGGTAGAACACTGGATACATACCAGCCAGCCTCCGCTACGCATGATCATGCAGGTACACGACGAACTGGTATTTGAAGTGGAGGAATCCTGCATTCCCCTCGCCATAGAACACATCCGCCCTCTGATGTGTGAGGTAGCGACACTGAGCGTACCCCTGGAAGTGAATATCGGTGTAGGCATGAACTGGGACGAAGCGCACTAAAACAAGAGTGATTCCACAACAGACGACTCGCTCATGACGCACGTCTGGGCGATAATGTGGACGCGGTCTTCAAACGACCGCAAACTCATACATAACATCAATGCGAACAAATTAAAGAGGAACATAATGGAACTCATAACGACCAAAATTGGCCTGGAAATGCTGGCACGCTGGGGACACTTGCTGGCGGGCATTACCTGGGTAGGGCTTTTGTATTACTTCAACTTTGTGCAAATGGAATACATGAAGGAAGCCGAAGCCGGAGCCAAATCAGACGTACTCCGTAAACTGGCTCCCAAAGCCTTGTGGTGGTTTCGGTGGGGTGCGGCAATGACAGTACTCACCGGCATTATCATCATGGGCTTGCGTGGTGGCGGCATGGCCATAGACATATACGTAGGGGCTTTGCTGGGCCTGATCATGTTTGCCAATGTATGGCTGGTCATCTGGCCCAGCCAGAAAATAGTCATCGCTTCAGCCGAACAGGTTGCCGCCGGTGGTGAACCCTTACCCAAAGCCGCTGACGCATTGGCCATAGCCGGAATCACCTCCCGCACCAACGTGCTGTTTTCAATACCCATGCTGTACTTCATGGGGGCTTCGTCCCATTTCATGCACACCAATAACAGTATCAGCGGGTTTTTGCTGATCGCACTCATACTGTTGCTGGTGGAATATAACGCCATATACAACAT
>JBPCSC010000338.1:0-1607 GCA_051007495.1 Methylococcaceae bacterium
TGAGTCCGGTTCCTGTACCCAAATCCGAACGCACCCGGGCCTGCCTGTCTTTCTTCCGTATCTCCCGCACTGCCCTTAATAGCCTGCACGAAGCCTATACCCAGGGATGGGGGGGGCATTATGAAGTGACCATTCCTACTGTACTCAGGCATTATGGGTATACACTCGAAGATATGGGAGGAGACGGCAGTTATGTGGCTCCTGAAAACATCAACCGGTTTTATACCAATACACCCAAAAATCCAGGATTAGCCCCGGGCACTTATGTCCTCAATGAATGGCAAAGGCAGAAAAATATTATCCCCAACATGTTGTACAACCCTTTCAAATAACCCACAGCAGGCGTTAAAACATTCATGAAAACTCCGAACAAAAACCTGAAAGACAACCATACAGAAGAATTGCTGCAACAGATTCTCCAGCAAATGACGGCCCTCAACAATTACCAAAGATATTTGGCTTTGGGGCCGGATAAAATCTGTCAGTTCATGTATGCGGATCGCCTGTTCAATGTGTATCTCCCATTCTCCAACAAGGATTTGATTCAAAAACAGATACTCATGAACAATACCTTTTTTGAGCTACATTATCTGCGCACGATCCAGCCATTGATCCCGGCCAATGCCGTTATCATTGATGCCGGTGCCAATATCGGAAACCATACTTTGTTCTTTGCCGGCGTATGCCGCGCCAGAAAAGTATATTCCTTTGAACCTCTCAAGGAGATATTCAAAATACTGGAAAAGAATATCAGTATTAACGGGTTCGATCAGGTCATGCCCATCAATGCGGTTTTAGGTGCTAATCCTGGATATGCCTCTTTGGATTCATTTATCCCCAACAACATAGGGGCTACGTCGTTTGCTCTCGGCACGGAAGGTAACTATGAGATAACCACCATTGATGCCTTGAACCTGGATAAGGTCGATTTCATCAAAATGGATGTAGAAGGGGCACAACAATCCGCACTGGAAGGCGCGAAACAAACGCTCACCCGCTGCCGGCCCAGGCTCTGGATAGAACTGCGGCAAAAATTTGGAGAATACGAACCAACCGCCAATCAGTTATCGTCCATGGGCTATCGCCTGGAACGCAAACTGGGTTCAAATGATTTTCTGTTTGTAGCCTCGGTGGAATAGTCGTTAGATTCAGGGTTATGGCTGTATTCGGTACAGGCTTTCACCATACTGCCTACGCGCCCTCACAGGCATGTGCAGGTGCAGTTTGAGAAACTCATTGACTGGATCGGGTATTTCTTTTTCAACAACCAGAAAATCAGTATCAGAGCCTGCATCAGCCTGTACACGAGCATAAGAGCCGAACAGGATAATCTTCACTGGTGTATAGGCAGCGACCGCGATCTGGTTAGCGGCTTGTTGTATGGTTTCAGGTGTGAGCATTATGGGGGGGGATAGCTTATGCCGGTTACATCCAGGTTCACATCCCTGTGACTGGATTCCTGCTTCCCTGCTGGAATGACGGGGTAGTGCAAATTTATTCGCCCCTATAGCACCCATCACCAAGCGGGGGCTTGATTGGCTCACTCTATTGGATTGGATCAATCACACTGTGCCCATGATTGACATACGGCACCGTAACCGCTGATG
>JBPCSC010000339.1:0-2865 GCA_051007495.1 Methylococcaceae bacterium
GCTCCAGACCTTCCGGCAGCGGCGCGTACACACTGGGTCCACCGATGTGCCTGTCCAGTTTGCCGGAAGCCACCAGCAGAGAATCCCGAATTTGCTCGGCTTCCATACGTTTGCGCGGGAATGCCGCCAACCATTGATGTTGTGGATCGTTTTTGACCACTTCTTCACGGTAATCCGAAGACTGGCGATACACACTGGACAAAACGATATCCCGGTGCAGTTTCTTCACACTAAAGCCCTGTCGTGCAAAATCGTCAGCCAGATAATCCAGCAACGCCTGATGAGTGGGCTTGTCACCGGCTTTGCCGAAGTCGCTCACGGTTCTGACGATGCCGGTTCCAAACAGCTTCGCCCAAACCCGGTTGACAAATACCCGTGCGGTCAGAGGATTTTTCTCACTCGCCAGCCAGTTGGCCAAAGCGGTACGCCGACCGGAAGACTGGGCGGTCGGGATGATGTTCGGTTTTTCATCGGTAATACCCAGCGGAAACGCCGGTTGAACCTCGTCTACAGGCCGTTCATGGTTTCCACCAAACAACACATACGTAGGAGGCGCGTCGGCATGGCCCAACTCCGTCGCAGTAGTGATCCAGTTGGAGTTCCTGGGTTTTTGTTTGTCGAACTTTTTCAGTTCATCGGTCAGCTTACGGAATTCGATGTCCTTGTCTTTGTTGGCCGGATCATAATTCGCGCTCCTGGGGTCGGCGTTTTCCTTGAAAAACTGACCACCAAAATCACCATCGGCCGTCACACTGACCCAACGGTGATTGACCCAGCGATCCATCGCATTCCAACGATCCTCAGGTTTGAATAAGGACTCACGGCTGTCGGTGAGGTAACGTTCTTTCTGGTACTTGACGGCCTTGTCCTGCACGGGATTAACCAATGCATCCTGTTCAGCCTTGATCTCCTTGACCAATCCCTCATAACGCGCCTTGTCGGCTTCATACTTGAGATCATATTCGCCTTTAAGCTCCGCTGGCTGACGCTCATTGAAACTGGTATTGGCGAAAAATGCCTGTAGCGAGAAATAGTCTTTCTGGGTGAGTTTGTCGGTTTTGTGGTTGTGGCAGCGACCGCACTGAAAACTGGAACCCAGCACGGCTGTACTCACGGTATCCACCATGTCGGTGGTGATTTGATACTTGCGCTGAACCAGATCGCGGGAATTACTGTTGTCGGGATAATTGGCCAGAAAACCGGTGGCGATCAGGGCATCCTGATTGTTGGGGGCGATTTCATCTCCGGCGATCTGCTCCTTCAGGAACTGGCTGTAGGGCTTGTCTTCATTGAATGCCTGGATGACATAATCCCGGTAACGCCACTGATTAGGACGGGTTTGATCGACCTGAAACCCGGTGCTGTCGGCATAACGCGCCAGATCCAGCCAATGCCGGGCCTGGCGTTCGCCGTAATGAGGTGAGGCCAGAAGGCGGTCTACCAATTTTTCATACGCATCGGGCGATGAATCATTAACAAAGGCTTCAACTTCTTCGGGTGAGGGAATCATGCCCCATAAATCCAGAGTCACCCTGCGAATCAGCGAGGTTTTGTCGGCATCTGCCGAAGGAGATAACCCCTTTTCTTCCAGCTTGGCCAACACGAACGTGTCTATGGGGGTTCTCACCCAACTGTTTTGAGACACATTCGGTAGCTCGGGACGCTGCACCGGTTGCCAGGACCACAGCTTGGCCGCCGCCGTTTTTGTGGGTTCTTCGGATTTGGCCATAGTCAGCGGTGCTGAAGATTTTCCGTTACCTAACTGTAATTGCCAGTCGGCGACCGCCCGAACCGCTGGATCGGTATGGTCATTGGCTTTCACCGCCCACCGGGCTTGCCAGTCATTGATGGCTGCGGAAGCCAGATCAACGGACGGGTTTTCATCTGCCGATACCGCTGCCGCGATACCCAACAGGAGTAATAAGTAAGTTTTCTTTTTCATCGGCTCACATCCAGATCCAAAAGAGGGTTTTGGGAAGAACCTGGGACTACGATCCTATCGAAGCCCATGGCGCGTTACACACCCGGCTATCGCAACAGGTATGCCAGCCAGCAGATACCCGGATAGAACTGGATTCATGAGGGATTACCGCCTTGCCCTCACTCGAATCCGGTGTTGATGCAAGACCAGATTGTGGAACAGGTGGTGAAATCGGGTCAGTTGGCAAGGTAAACCTCATCGCTCAGGGCATACCCACCGAACGGCTGTCCGCCTAGGGTTTCGGCCAATACCACTCTCTGGTTCCAGCGGACAACACTGGGTCTCATCCTGAAAATCGGCGTATCGAATTGCCGTTGACCAATCGCCAAGGCCAATCGCCTGGCCTGTTGCTGAATCCACAGCTTGCGGCTCATCGAACCGCACGCCCTCTGTTTGCCTGCATTTTCAGGAAAACCCGGTTGGCACAGCATCTGCGTAAAGCAAACAACCCTTCCTTCACGCTACGGAGCATTACCGGGTCATGAAAAAATACTTTTATCCTCTATTGATCGTTCAGGCCTTGGCGGGTCACTGGAGTGTGGCCGCCGAAAGCAGTACCAGAGAATCTCTGGCTACGGCCGCCACTCAATCATGGGTGCAGGCGGTGTCCCCTGCGCCTCAGCCTTATCCCTACAAATCACCCAAACTGGATAGAACCCAGTTCGACGCGCTGCTGGCCCGACCCGAGCAACTCTTGTTGATCGACGTTCGCCGCCCCGATGAACTCAGCAAAATCGGGGGGTTTCCCGCATATCTCAGCATTCAGGCCAAAGACATCATCCAGTATCTGGCCTACATACCCCGGGATAGAACCATTGTTACCGTCTCGAATCACGCCGGTCGGGCCGGGGCCGCCGCTGATTTGCTCACCCAGTACGGCTTCA
>JBPCSC010000340.1:0-3811 GCA_051007495.1 Methylococcaceae bacterium
GATTAAGCCGCACGCCTTGCTGGCTCATAAGTCGATCCAGTCCCAGCAGGTGAAACACAACACTAATGACCAGCAGCACGGCGGCATTGGTCAGCAAAAATAAAAGTATGCGCATGATTTATTCCTCATCAGTTGATACGAAGGTGAAAAACGGGGGGCTGTTCACTTCCCCCGGAGGTTAAGCCCCATGGCCTCATCCAGGGCTTTTTGCGTTTCTTCCAGTACGAAGCGGGTGGGGTCGAAGGGGCGACGACCTAGCCATTGCTTTGTGGATTCATGCTCGGGGTGTGATGTATCCGCGAGTACTTTCAGCATCTCGGCATAACCCGGAGGGCCGCCGCAATCTTCCGGTGGACACGCATGTTCACCGTCCAGGATTCGTATTCCCAGGCCGTCGTCCGGGACGCGCTTTTCTACGGTGATGTCATGCCACCAGTCGTCGCCGAAGTCGTACCAGAATTTGAATGTCTTGCGACGGCTATCAATGATTTCGTGCAGGCTGGTGTCGAGTTCGCTCAGCGTTTTGGGGCGACTTTCAAGGTCTCTGTAGTCGCCGATGACGCTCTGCCCTGCCTCGAATTGATGTAAGTGAGAACCTGACCATCCCATAGCAGTGGTGATGACATCCGCCAGTTGCCCAAAACAGATGTGGTCAGGCACAAGAACCCTGCGCCATACGGTGGGTTCTACATCCAGCAGGATGATGTTCAGTTCTAAGAGTTTGTATGGGTTTCTAGTCATGGAAAATTAGCTCCGGTGGTAAATTTCAGCTCCAGTTTGCAAGAACTCACTGGCTTTTTCTTCCATGCCCATCGTGAGTGCCTGATTTTCGTCCAGGCCCTGACTGCGGGCATAGTCTCTGACATCCTGGGTTATTTTCATCGAACAAAAGTGCGGGCCGCACATGGAACAAAAATGAGCCAGTTTGGCACCCTCCTGTGGCAGGGTTTCGTCGTGAAATTCCAGTGCTTTTTCGGGGTCGAGGCTCAGGTTGAATTGATCCTGCCAGCGAAACTCGAATCGCGCCTTGGACAAGGCGTTGTCCCGCGCTTGTGCGCCGGGGTGGCCCTTACCCAGATCAGCGGCATGGGCGGCAATTTTGTACGCGATGATGCCATCCCGCACATCTTGCTTGTTGGGCAGGCCCAAATGCTCTTTGGGCGTGACATAACACAGCATGGCGGTGCCGTACCAGCCAATCATCGCAGCACCTATGGCAGAGGTGATGTGGTCGTAGCCAGGGGCGATGTCGGTGGTCAGAGGCCCCAAGGTATAGAAGGGGGCTTCATGACAATGCTTGAGTTGCTCTTCCATATTGGCCTTGATCATGTGCATGGGAACATGCCCTGGCCCTTCGATCATCACCTGCACATCATGCTTCCAGGCGATTTGGGTCAGTTCGCCCAAAGTGCGTAGTTCGGCAAACTGGGCTTCATCGTTGGCATCCGCAATGGAACCAGGACGCAAACCATCGCCCAGAGAGAAGGCAACATCATAGGTTTTCATGATGTCGCAGATGTCTTCAAAGTGCGTGTAAAGAAAGCTTTCCTGGTGGTGGGCCAGACACCATTTGGCCATGATGGAACCCCCTCGTGAGACGATGCCGGTCATGCGTTTGGCGGTGAGCGGAATGAACGCCAGGCGGATGCCGGCATGGATGGTGAAGTAGTCCACCCCTTGCTCGGCCTGCTCAATGAGGGTGTCGCGGAAAATTTCCCAGGTCAGTTCTTCAGCCTTGCCATTGACCTTCTCCAAAGCCTGATAAATGGGCACGGTGCCTATGGGTACGGGCGAATTGCGGATGATCCACTCACGGGTTTCGTGAATGTTGCGACCGGTGGAGAGATCCATAACCGTATCCCCGCCCCAGCGTATGGCCCACAGCATTTTTTCGACTTCCTCCTCTATGGACGAGGTCACGGCCGAGTTACCCAGATTGCAGTTGATCTTCACAAGAAAATTACGCCCTATGATCATGGGCTCGGATTCAGGGTGATTGATGTTGGAGGGAATGATGGCCCGGCCTCTGGCCACTTCGTCGCGGACAAATTCAGGGGTGATGATGCGGGGAATGGCGGCCCCAAAGGAGGAACCCGGATGCTGGAAGCGGCAGGCTTCGTTCAGGGCATCCAGCCTTTGGTTTTCACGGATGGCGATGAATTCCATTTCCGGGGTGATGATTCCGCGCCGGGCATAGTGCATCTGGGTGACATTGGCTCCGGCCAGGGCACGCACGGGTTTACGGATGTGCTCAAAGCGCAGGTGAGTCAGGCTGGAATCGGGTTGGCGTTGGTGGCCGTATGCAGAACTGGGGCCGGACAGTTCCTCCACATCGCCCCGTTCCCGTATCCAGCTTTCTCTGAGGGGGAGTAATCCCCGCTGCAAATCTATCGTCGTGTTTGGGTCGGTGTAAGGCCCTGAGGTATCGTAAACGTATACCGGTGGATTGGGTTCCAGGCCGTGGGTGGTCGAGGTGTCCGACTGGGAGATTTTCCGCATCGGAACCTGAATGTCGGGGCGACTGCCCGTGACGTATTCTTTTTCAGAAGCGGCAAAAGGGCTTATGGCGGTACTGCGGGCCGTTACGGCCTCAGGCGGAAAATCATTGGTCATCGCGTGCATCGCGCTCTCCAGAGATGAAGTGGTGTGAATCTTCAGCGTGGAAAAACCAACTGCGACGACACCATCGGTGGGGATGAATAGCGTGTATCGCTGCCTCGGGTCTTTCCTACGCCGGTACTAACCGGATCAGGTTCTTGGGGTGTTTCTCAGCTCTATCGTGCAGACATTGAACACTGGCGACAGGGCACCCCCAGCCTTACGGGCGAATGTTTAAGCTAAAGCACCCGCTCTGAATTTGCAAGAATGGCCACCAGGCTTAATGGCGACCCAGGCCGGTGATATCGAGTGCCGAGAGCAGCAGGGAGCTGACCGGACCCACAAGCTGCCCGCGCCTCAGTTGGCGGATGATGAGTATGACCAACACGATAAACAGCAGGGAACGCAGATCAATGACTCCGCTACTGAAGCGTGCCATGCCCCGATCCAGCCCGCCCAAACCACTGCCTACGGCCTCGGCCACGCTGGGATGAGCCACGGTCAGTGGCTGCTGCTGTATGTTGAGCCCACACTTATCCCGGCCCCACTCAACAATATCGGCCAGGGCGAGGCCGGGATGGCTGGTGAATACGACGCAGGCAGTTTGGGGTTTGACGGTGATGGACTCAATGCCTGCACACCGGCCCAGGCATTCGGATAGGTGACTGAAAAACACCGTGTCGCCCCGTCGATCAGGAATCCTTAACCTCAATCGACCCGGGATGTGATGAGCGATGTACGCGGCAATAAGTGTATCCATTCGGGTTCAGCCATCCGCCGCTGCATCAGAAGCCATTGACGCGTCGCCCATGACATCAGCCATAGTCTCGCTGGCCAGCCGTTCTTCGCTCAGTTCGGCTCTGACTTCAGCGACCAAATCTTCGAAGGCTTCACCGGCTTCAGCCATTTTTTCTCTACCCAATTCCGCCAGCAGCAAGCCATTTTTGAGTGCGGCCCGAGCAGCGGGGCGCAGGGCTGGAGCCAACAGCCAGCCTGCTGCCACAACGCCAACGCCGATGGCTATGCCTCGGGTTACATTACTATTCAAAACATCACGAAAATTCGGCATGGTGATTGACCTCATAAACAGACTAAAAAACAACACCCCAAGAAGGGCAGGCGAGGCAGGGATTCTATCGCAGAACATGTGTGCGGCCTTGCTGTCTTGGGCAAAAAATTGCTGATTCCGCCTGAAGGCCAGGCTACGAACCCG
>JBPCSC010000341.1:0-1043 GCA_051007495.1 Methylococcaceae bacterium
GGACGAACCCGTGGTGGTAGCTGCGGATGCGGTGCAATCCCAGTTTTGCTCGGGGTGATCCTTGACGGCCCGGCAACTCCAGCCGGCGTGATTGGACTCAGGTTTTGCCTGAGTTTCCAATGGGGCTGGCATCGCAGTGATCGCAGCAGGCCGCCTGCCTGAACCATCCAGCTTAGGCCGTACTCCGGGTTTGGGTTCCGCCTGATCTACGGGCGGAGACTGAGGGTTTTCGGGCGTGGTGTCGTCGTTATGGTCTGGAATCGACGCCGATTGGGGTTCAGTTTGAGGGGGGGCTCTTGGGGAGGCCGGTTCAGTCACGTCGGGCAGTGGCTTGGGCTGGGTTTCCGTAGCCGGGCTTGAGGACTGCACCGTAGCCGGTATGTGTGTCGGCGTAGTGTCGGGTGTTTTTGATGTGGATGAACACACCCACGCGCTGGTTTTCTCGTTGCGTTGACAGTTCCAGTCAGTGGCTTGGGCCAAGGCAGGCAACAATATGAGGCTTAAAGGGGTGAGGGTTCGGCACTTGGACACAAGAAGCATATTGAGAAGGGCTAAGTTATGGTGAAATATCCCGGTTGTTATTTCCATTCTACCGTAAGCCCGTCACCGTTTTGTATGTCAGTTTGCACCGATTCCCGTTTGAACGCCTTGCAGGCGTGGTTGACCACTGTGTTTTCTACTGAGGTCGAGTCTTTCAAGCCCGCTTCTTCTGATGCCAGCTTTCGTCGTTATTTTCGTGTTGTCCATGAAGCGCGTAGCTGGATTGTGATGGATGCCCCACCGGATCGAGAAAACATTCCGGCTTTTCGTCAGGTGGGTCGTTTGTTGCACGAGGCCGGTATTCATGTGCCGGTTGTTCATGCCGCCGATGAGGCGCAGGGATTTTTGCTGTTGGATGATCTGGGTACAGTGAGTTATTACGATGTCTGGAATACGCCAGCAGGTTTGGTGTACTACCAGCACGCACTGGATGCACTGTTGCGTATGCAGGCTGAAATTCGACCTGAAAATCACCCTCAATGGCCTCGTTACGATGAAGCCTT
>JBPCSC010000342.1:0-1690 GCA_051007495.1 Methylococcaceae bacterium
CACCTTGATTCCGGCCTGTTCTTCCCCGCTTAACCCCCGTATCGCCTGTCCTTTGGTGTAGTCGTTAGGGTATCCGCCCGCTGCCATGACCACACCCAATGCCGGTCGGCTGTCCCATTCAACCTGCACCTGATCCAGACGGCTGTCCAGTGCGGCCAGACACAGATCAACCAGATCGGTTTGCAAGCGCATGAGTATGGGTTGTGTTTCCGGATCGCCCATGCGGCAGTTGAATTCCAGCACCTTGGGGATGCCTTCCGGGCTAATCATCAAACCGGCATAGAGAAAACCCGTATACGGCGTGGCATCCCTAGCCATACCGCGCAAGGTCGGGAGAATGATGTCCTCCATAACCCGCTGATGCACGGCCGGTGTCACCACCGGTGCGGGTGAATACGCCCCCATACCGCCGGTATTAGGGCCTATATCCCCATCATCACGAGCCTTGTGATCTTGCGAGGTTGCCAACGGTAAAGCATGAATTCCATCGGCCAACACGATGAAACTGGCCTCCTCCCCTTCCAGAAATTCTTCAATCACAACCCGGTTTCCGGCCGCACCAAACCGCGCATCACCCAGCATATCCCGGACGGCCATCTCGGCTTCTGCTACGGTGCGGGCCACGATGACCCCCTTGCCGGCCGCCAGACCGTCCGCCTTGACTACGATCGGCGCGCCTTTGGCCCGAATGTAGGCCAGAGCATCATCCTGGTCGGTAAACACCCGGTAATCCGCCGTGGGTATGCCGTGGCGGATCATGATATCCTTGCAATACGCCTTGGAACCTTCCAGTTGCGCGGCATTTTGTCGGGGCCCCAAGCAGCGCAAACCTTCTGCCTCAAATCGATCAACAACGCCCAAAACCAAAGGCACTTCCGGCCCGATTACAGTCAGTTCCACCCCATTATCACGAGCAAACGCCAGCAACCCGGCAATAT
This sequence comes from Methylococcaceae bacterium, assembly GCA_051007495.1. GTDB lineage: Bacteria > Pseudomonadota > Gammaproteobacteria > Methylococcales > Methylococcaceae > CAIVXW01. The sequence continues at coordinate 939 of JBPCSC010000342.1, forward strand.
CATCCGCTGCAATCGGAATGTTTTCGATCTTGGCCTCGCGCAGGGTTCCGGCATTGCCTGGAGCGACGAAGACCTCATTCACTTTGGAAGACTGAGCCATTTTCCAGGCCAGGGCATGTTCGCGGCCGCCGCCGCCGACTATAAGAATTTTCATGTTCATCAACCTGATTAGAGTGTGGATAAGGGTTTATTCCCCCCGAAGAGGGAGCGAGGGAAAACCCGGAGACTGCGTCAAAATGCCGCGTAAGTAGGTGGTTCCACCTAACTGCTTCATCTGCTTGAGTATCCAGGCTTGTCGTCCCCGCACATAAGGGCTGGGACGATCGACTGCCAGGCGTATCGGATTGGGCAATACGGCAGCCAGCAAAGCCGCTTCAGAAGCCGTAAGACGAGCGGCCGGCTTATGAAAAAACGCCAGGCTGGCCGCCTGTACGCCGTATATTCCCCGGCCAAACTGAGCGATATTGAGATAAATTTCCAGTATTCGCTGCTTGGGCAGGATCAGTTCCAGAAGGATCGTCCAACCGGCTTCCAGTGCCTTGCGCAGATAGCTTTGTTCGGGATAGAGAAACAAATTTTTGGCGGTTTGTTGCGACAAGGTACTCGCGCCCCGGAGTTTATGCCCGGCCTCGTTGTCCCGTAGTGCCTGCTCCATGGCCGCCAGATCAAAACCGAAATGTTGATCAAATAGCTGATCTTCGGCGGCCACTACAGCCAAAGCCGCAGTCGGCGCGATCTCCTCCAAAGGGATC
>JBPCSC010000343.1:0-4842 GCA_051007495.1 Methylococcaceae bacterium
AAGGGTTTTCATTCCACCATTGTGCATATAAGGGCCGGTTAACTCCACGTTGCGCAATGTTGGAATTTTGAACGCGCCCATCACGGCAGCCAAGCCACCACCCTGGCCGGGTTTTTCCTGCAACTCGCTTTTCAGCACTTCCGGTTTGGGCACCTTGGCGTATATGGAACCATAGCCACACAAATCCTTGCCGAATGGGTCTGTCTTAAGGGCTGATTTGGGGAAATCCTGAGTAAACGGCACTTCAAACTGGCAGGATTTAACACCTACAGGGTCAATCATTTGTGTGGCCTCGCCCAGCAGCACTCTGCGGTATTGTTCGCTGTAGGACAATGGGTTTCCGTACGGGTCGTTTCCACCCAGGCCTATATCGAAGTCAGTTGGAGAGACGCTGGTATTGGTGAATCCTTCATCCAGCAGGGCAAAGGCGATTCCCTTACCCGAAAACGAACCGTTTAGCGTTTTCCGGTTCACTAAAACCATACCGGCCGGGTCTATAGGGCCTATAACTTCAGGGTGTGCCGCTGCGCTCAGCGTAGGGCCTTTGTGGCATAAGCCACAATGGGCGGCCTGAAAGACGGCGAGACCACGGGCTTGTTGTGCATTGAGTGCCGTGGGTATGCCGCTGTCATCTCTTGGGGTATCGAAGGGGGAATCATCAGAAACCAGCGTGTCTTGATACACCTGCAAGGCCAATCCAAAAAACAGCGAGAAATTGGCTTCCATCTGGCTGTAGGGTGTTTTGCTGTAAAGAGGGGTTCCGAATGAAGCTTTGCCCGACCAGTAGCGCGGGGCAAAAGCAGCCTGTATCAGGGCTTTATAAGTGTTGTTCAATCCCGTGCCTGAAGCATGTCGCAGTGTGCCTAACACGCTGTCTTCCGAGTGAATTTTTTGAGTGACCAACGGGCGTTGCGCGAGGAGTTTTCTGCCCAGGTCGGCAAAGGTTCGGCCCTGGCAGGACATTTCAATGTCGCTCAAGGGGGGGGCCATGGCTTGCGAGGCCAGCGCGGCATTTTCCAGCCTAAGGGTTTGCCGCTCCACGGTGCCATTGGATTTGACCACCCAAATGCCGGCGTTGACATCGCGTACGCCGAAAGGGGATTCGCCATTAAAGATATTGTTGGCTCGCCCATCCCAGAAATTGCGGAAGTTATAGGCCGAATCAATTACGGTGGGCGTATTACGGGGTTCTACCCGGCGGGTGTTCAGTTGAGCTTGATGGAATAGAGGATCTTGCACGGGGGTGCAGGTTTCCTTGCCTTTGGCAGATACCCCTGCGAATCGGTTCAAGCTTGCCCCCGAGGAGCCAAACACGTCATCCGTGATAAACGTGACGCTGGAGACGATGTTGTCTTTGTCCAGATGCTGGAAAAACGGGAAGTCAGCGGATTTGGGGGTGTAGTTGGTTCCGCCTGCCCCACCGCTGGCGGTGGCTTCAAATGTATGGCCGGTGGGGGTGGTGTTACCGACACCACCCGGGGCAAGCAGGTTGCGGGTACGGCCATCTGCTCCGGCGTGGAAGTGGCAACTGGCACACGCGACGCCGTCGCTGCCTACACTCATATCCCAGAATAAAGCCTTGCCGAGTTGAATGGCGGCCTGTTGATTGACCACTATGGGGGTGTCTCCATCCAGCAGGCCCGGAGTGACCGGAACCGGAATCCCTTTAAGCGTTGGGGGGATAACGCCATGGGCGAACAAGACGGGTGGGGCCAGCAGGCCCATCAAACCAAAAAGCAGGAATGGGAAATGGAGGCGTTTTTGATGTTTCATAGATGCGGATGTTGATTCTGTCTGTAAAGCGTTTAAGGGCCGAACCGCCCCGTGGATAGTTATTGTGCCAGAAAGTTCGTGAGACAGAATGCGGGCTTCCTTGCCCGCAAGGCCAATAAAAAACGATGCTGATTTAGGGGGTGGTTACGGTGACGGTGGTAGTGACCGGGATTTTGGTGTAGTTGGTGGTGGCCGCATCCAGTTTCAGGGTTTTGGTGACCGTGCCATCTGCTGCGGTTTTGACATCGAACAGATTAGTGCCCGGGTTGATGCCGCCTACTACGAACATATAGGTACCCGAGGAAGGTGCTGTGAACTTGAGGGTCAACTTGCCGGGAATCGTGTCACGGATGCCGTGTAATTCAGTGACTTTTACGTTGTTTTTGCCATCCAGATCATACCCATACGCCACATTTTTCAATACCAGGTTGCAGGGTTTGGTCAGTTTGCCATCGGCACCCACAAAGTCAGGGCAGAGTGAGGCACCGGTGGATTCATCCGTCGCGCTGCCCTTGAACTGATTGGACATCTGGGCGTAGAAATGGTCGAACACGTATTTGTCATCGACGGAGTCCTTGACGGCATCCCGATACCATACGGACACCCCAGGGCGTACGCTGACGTTGCCGGTGTCTACCGTGATGTCAACCTTCTGGCCCTTGTCCGCCGTGAATTTGCCCCAGGCAGAACGGTGGGTCCAACCCATATCCCCAAATGCCGGATCACTCCAGCCTAAAGCATGGATGGTGAGGGTTTGTGGTGAGGCATCCAGGAATTCGGTAACCGTGGCCGGGGCGGTGACTGCCTGAGCTTCAGTGAAAACAAAGCTTCCGGCCAGGGCCATGGCCAGTGAAATTTGGGTGAAATTGAATTTCATGAGTACTCCTGTTGAGTGTTTAAGAGGTAGGATTGATGTGACTCTGGTGTAGCAGACGCCACTTTACTCCAAAGGGGTGCTGCGCACGTCGGCACGACACGTTTTCCCATGCGCAAATAATTTGCCAACTCATAAACCTTGGTTTCATCAGGATTTTAAGCGGCTTAAGTTCATGCCAATCTGCGGCATTTAACGCTTTGCCGTGTCATTTGGCTCGGTGGGCAGTTCTGATGTATATGTCTATGTGCGTACTTCCTGTCAGACCTTTACAGTAAGGCCAAAAACGTGATACTCAATATCACTTTCTGTTTATAACAGCCCTTTTCTTCCTCGCGTTCACCGTCAGGTAATTTCCCACCATGTTCCACACTCGCACCGTATTCACGTTATTCGCCTTACTGTTTTGCCATGCGGCAGCCGCCGAAACGCTGCCCGGAATTGCCGTGGCCAGCGCACATCCCCTGGCTACCCGTGCGGGGGTAAGCATTCTCAATCAGGGAGGAAATGCCTTTGATGCGGCCGTAGCCGTGGCCGCCAGTTTGGCCGTGGTTGAGCCTCAGGGTTCAGGCTTGGGGGGAGGAGGATTTTGGTTGCTGCACCGGACCGCAGATGGCAAGGACATCATGCTGGACGGACGGGAGCGCGCGCCACTTGCGGCCCGACGCGATCAATACCCCGACGCATCGAGTTCGATTGACGGACCCTTGGCGGCCGCCATTCCCGGTATGCCGGCCGCACTGGTGCATCTGGCCGATCACTACGGCAAACTGCCTTTGTCCGTCAGCCTGGCTCCGGCTGTGGATCTGGCTAGCCAAGGGTTTTCCGTGGGTGATCGTTACCTCAAAGCCCTTACTTCAAGGCAGAACGCCATAGCGTCCAGCCCGGCTGCCCAAGCCATATTTTTAGCCCATCATCGGCTGCCCGTTCGTGGAGAACGGCTGATACAGGCGGATCTGGCCGATACGCTCGAACGAATGGCGCACGAAGGCCGGCGTGGATTTTACGACGGGCTAACCGCGCAAAACCTGGTGCGAGGAGTGCGTCAGGCTGGGGGGAACTGGACACAGGAAGATTTAATGACTTACCGAGTGGTAGAGCGCGAACCACTCAAAGGCACTTACCGAGGAATGCGCCTGACTACAGTGGCCCCGCCTTCGGCCGGGGGCGTAGGGTTGATCGAGATGCTTAACATATTGGCGGATCAAGACCTGTTTTCCCTCCCTGCCACCACCCAAAAACATCTGGTAGTGGAGGCCATGCGGCGGGCTTATCATGATCGGGAGCGTTATCTGGGTGATCCTGATTTTGTGCCGATTCCGCTCTTGCGTTTGCTCAGTCCTAATTATGCGGCAGGATTAAGCAGCACTCTGCGTGAGGATAAAGCCACACCCAGCGGCTATTTCAATGCGGCCCGTGTTACCGCCGTTGATGGAGCCAATACCAGTCATTACTCAATACTGGACAGCGACGGCAATCGGGTGGCCGCTACACTCAGCATCAATTACGGTTTTGGCTCCGGCTTTGTGGCACCGCACACCGGTGTGCTTTTGAATGATGAAATGGATGATTTCGCCACTCGGCCCGGTAGCCCCAATGTGTATGGCCTGGTGGGCGGTGAGGCCAATGCCATCGCACCCGGCAAGCGAATGTTGTCGAGCATGACACCTACATTTATTGAAACCGCTGATGCCGTAGGCATTATGGGTACGCCTGGCGGTAGCCGTATCGTCACCATGGTGTTGCTGGCGATACTGGATTTCGCCGAAGGCCATGGGCCTGCTTCATGGGTAAGCCTGCCCCGGTTTCATCACCAGTATTTGCCTGATGTCATTGAGTATGAACCTGGCAGCCTGACCACCACTGAACTGGACGCACTGGAACGACTCGGGCACACACTCAAAGCTACGCCCGCGCCTTATGGTGATTTTCACGCCATACTGTGGAACCGCCAGACTGGCACACTGGAAGCCGCCAGCGACCCGCGTGGTGAAGGTCTGGCTCTGGTTCAACATAAATCACACACTCCATCCACCGATAATTGATGAACACGATGCGACCCATTCTCCACCGTTACGAAGATCCTTTAGCTCGAATATGGATTAACTGCGCCGAGCAGATTGGGTTTAAGGTTGTGCGTAGCCCTGATGTTTATGCCTCCACGGACGGTCAAGGCACGTTGCTGATTGCTGAGG
>JBPCSC010000344.1:0-1101 GCA_051007495.1 Methylococcaceae bacterium
ACCGGATTGGGCTTTTTGGTCGATTTCGATCAGGCGTTGGAAGCCGTCTATGTGCAGCTTTATGGTGAGGTCGGCTTCAGGCAGCACACCCAGGCCACGCTCCGGCCATTCAATGAAACTTATGGCATCGGCGGATAGATAGTCGCTGATTCCCAGGCTGTAGAGTTCTTCCGGGTGGGTGAGGCGGTAGAGGTCAAAATGATAGACCGTGCCCAATAACAAAAGGACAGGCACTTCATGTGTGCGATATTGCATGGAATGGTTGGGGTTCGTACCGCCCAACGCGGGCTAAATGCTTGACACCCATCAAGCCCCGGCGCACCATCACATCTCCCCTCATCATGCTCAACAATACCCTATGGCTACCATCTCGTCATCGCTAACGCTGGCAACCAAGCAAGACATTGCTCGTGTGGAACTGAAGATGGTCGAACATGACGGCGAGTTCAAACTCATCAAATGGATGCTGGGCATAGTACTCGGCGGCATCCTGTCACTTATCATGAAAGCCTATTTCTGACACGCAAGCAACCGGCCACCATAAAAAACGCCCCGTTTCCGCAAGGATTCGGGGCGTTTTTTATGGTGGCATCGCACTCACGGACAGTCCAACCCATGACTCGGGGTTCCGGTGGCTCGCTACGCCTTTCCGGATCAGCTTATCCTGGCGCACTGAGTGTTCTTTTCTTCGTAGCCGGAAGCGTTAGATCGTGACGACAACCTTAATTAACACCATGAAGCGCATGAAGAACTTGAAGATTTTTACTTTGTGTTCTTCATGCCTTTCATGGTAAAAACTTTGATAGAACACAAAATGAATACTCAGGAATCTATGATACTCCCCATATTTCGGACCAGGACTTAAGATAGAAATCATCAGTATAAGTCGAGGTGAAATATGGCCAATGTGCGCAAAAAACATACAGCGGAATTTAAGACCAAGGTAGCCGTGGAAGCAATCCGGCAGCAGAAGACGGTCAACGTGTTGACGGCGGAATATGGCGTTCACGCCACCCAGATCGGCGTGTGGAAGCAGCAGGCCTTGGCCGCGATCCCAACCGCTTTTTCTGGTAAACGAATCCAGGAACAAGCGAGCCAGCA
>JBPCSC010000345.1:0-5510 GCA_051007495.1 Methylococcaceae bacterium
GACTGCCTAATTAAAACTCAGGCTTCTATCTATACTTCAGCTCAAAACTCTTTACTTCAGTACCCACACCATTGCTTGATCTCTTTTCTACAGAACCCCAACAACCGCCGGGAAAGACGTGCATTATAATTCCACTTCCTCTTATGTCAACCCTTTCGTAACCCTTCCTTCTCTGGAATGTCATAGTTGAGAGAGGAAAAGCGGCACTATTCTTTGTACCACCAGACTTTACGCGGCTTTTGGCCTGATGCAGATACGCCTAATGGTTGCACTGCCCTACCCGTCATTATTCCTCTGAGGGTAGGATCAAGCGAGGTTGCAGCCTCATTCTTGTTCTCGGTTGGTATCGTAATAGCAAATGGCTCAGACCTGACACCGGCGGTTTCACGATAACGCACACCCTCCGGCCAAGCCGGGGCTGCCGTCATGTAGTTTAGTGCGTACACGCGTGGCCCTATCGTGTCGCGGCTACAGGCCATAGGCTCCGCAGTCGGTATTCTGTTAGTGGAAAAATACACCGTTCCGGCTCCGGTCGTGGCGGCTCCTACCACTTGCTCCCCCGCGCTTAATGTCAAGAACCACCCCCTGCTTTGGTCTTTCGCGAACGAGGGCGAATTCACATCGGCTAGATCACACGAACCTGCCGCCGACACACATCCGATAGCACTCCCTCCGTCTTCATCCTTGAGCATAAAAAACCGGTTGGTCACCACCCGGTCGAATGGATGTTCGCTGTCACCCGACCCTAAAAGCAGCGCGTGACCGGTTTCGTAGGCAACCACGTCGGGTGGATACATGAATTTTCGGGCTTCCCCCCCCGTTCCCCCAAGCCGTGCCACTTCGCTGACCCGCCATCGTGCGGGGTCAGGATCATCCAGGTCGATACGCCAGACCGTCCCTCCTGCGTCACCGACATAAGCCCGGTATGCCCGTCCGCTATCACGGTTTTTGAGCACAGCGATATCCGATGGAATCGCCTGCGTCATGCCGTTAGCCTCACCGAAAATCTTGAGTATTTCCCCGGTTCTGGCCGCCAGTACCAACACGCCTCGCCCCATTGCGGGTTGTTTGGTCGGGGATGGCAGATAGGTTTTCTGCACTGCATCATAGCCGCGATCGTTTGATTGGGGATCGTAGCCCGCCCCCATGATGAGGGCCGCCACCGTGTTCGTACCCACTCGAAGTTCTATGGGTACAGGGGCTGACCAGGTTTGACCGAGTTCTGCAAACCCCGGGCTTTGATTGTCCTTTCGCCACAGGAAACGGGGGTGTTCCGGTTGCGTGATGTCAAACGCATAAATGGCACGACCGGCCCGCCGCATTCCGGCAAACAACAGCACTGAGTCAACACCCTGCGTGTAACGGCAATCGTGGTTGGTATCTTCTGCGCGTATGGTGAGCGGGCCATCGAATAAATAGGGCTTGTTGTTTTCGTCTAGCGGTACAGAAGGAAAATTGATGATGCCTGAATCGTCCCTAAGGCGTTTGAATTGTGTAACGGCCTCTTGCGGTATGAATCCCCACAATTCGAAGCCAGCATCCTTGGCGGTGTGCCCCGCTAGAATGGCGTGGATCATTCCTGCATTGCTGGCTTGGAATACCACCACATCCTGGCCGGTCGTTTTGGAATCCTGGCAACCACTAGCCGTGCGGTTGTAATCCCAGACAACCGGGCGGGAATGAATGGCATCACCCAAAATTGAGGGGCGACGCTCGCCGGTCTTGCGTTCTGGCACATCGGTATTGTCCTCCCCGCGCACCCAGGCAATGAGGCGGTTTCTGTCGGTCGCATCCAGCACAGCCAAGCGGGACGGGGTAAGCGCAGGATTGTCCTGATTGAACCGGGTTTCAGCCACATTACCCAACTCGGTGTCTGGTGGGCAGAGTTTGTCAGAAGGACAGACGAAGAGTACTCGCTCAGTATCCGCTAGCCTTAGCCGCTGACCAACCCCACCTTTTTCTACCACAGCCCCATCGGGCGCATCAGACACCGACACTGGGTTTCCGCACATTTCAATCGTTGAGCGGGCATCAGCACAACGATATTGCCAGTAATCCGAATCTTGAGTCCAAAAACTCAGGCCTCCCTCTAACAGACCACCTGACAGCGCATCCTGGGCCGCCAAGCCATTACTGTCCTGCCAGGCCCAGCGTCCATCCAGCATACCTAGAGTGTAGTGTTTAAGATTGCCATTCCACCTCAACGTCGGTGTTGGCCGGAACACCCCGGTATAAATATGATTAAGTTGAACACCGGGGCGGGCCGGATCGTAAGGTATGGCGGTGGGCGAGAGATAAGCTGATGCTGACTGGACATCCCGCATCACGGCGCGCAAAGCCTGTTGCAAATCCCGAATCGAACGGACGGCGACGTAATGGCCACGCCCTTCCTTGGCCACACTTCTGAGCCAGGCCGATCGGGCCACTCCGGTGCTGGTCAGTTCGGGTCGAACGTCAAAGGTGTGACTGGTGATGCCGGATCGGCGTAAATAACGTGCGTATTCATCCGTCCAGTTGCCGCGATGATCCGCCGGTTGCAAGGGCAGAGGGTCGCTGGGTTCACGCCCACCGAGCGCGATCAACAACGATTCCGCTGTGGGGTTCTCATCCGAATCCGGGTCACCATAACTGATAATGACCAGATGACTACGGTTGCACGCCGAGGCAGGTTTACGATAACGGGGGGAACCATTGAAGGCAGAAGCGTCTGTGTTTGACGTCACCCCACTGCGGGCCGGTAGACCCTGAAAGTACAGGTATGCCTCATGCAACGCCAGCGCGTAATCCGGGGAGGCTCCGGTATCATCCCTGAAATTCAAAGTGTTGATACGTGTTACCCAATCGGCACTCCCGCTGGTATTCATAGTGCTTAGTGCTGAGCGGAGATATGCGCCACGGCTATCACGCGGGCTGTTAAATAGCATAAGCCCTAGCGAGATCGGCTGACCGGCCAATTCCTGGCCCAATTCACGCAGAATTGTTCTCTCGTAACAAAAAATAGGGCTACCCGCCGCGCAATCAGCATAGGCGGGCCAGTCCGTCGCATCGGTAGCGGCGTGGGAGTTATCCAGCGCAATTAACACAGAGACAGCCGGAAACTCCCCTGGGCTACCCAGGTAACGGTCTATGTCTTCCGCGTGTATCGCCGTGGCCAGCCATCCGAGTAACAAACCGGCTAGTTGCGATGGCATCATTCGCATGGGAGGTTCCGTAGCTGTAAAGGACACATGCCGGCAGGTTGATGCAGCACCACACCTGATCGCATGATAAGTTCATTGCCCGTGCGTAGATCTCGACCTTTTATGCGTAACTCCCACAGCGTCTCTTCCAGCCCCACACCCGATAAGGCCGAACTGCCGGATTCAGCCTGAGCGTGAAGACAGCGGGGTTCGTCCAGATCAAATTCAAACTCGGACGCAGTGGCCGCCCGTACGGCATCGAAGGTTTTTCTGTAGGGCGGTGGATCGCAGGTCTGAAGCTGAAACCCACGCGCCTGACTCAAAACCTGATCCAGTTCAGCCTGAGTCAGTGCATCAAGAGAGAGTTCATCCTGCATATTGGCGATAATCCGAAGCTGGGTGGTGTCGATATGCGTGGCCGTTACCGCCATTACGCTGAGCAAGGTCAGCAGCAGCAGGCTGACCACCAGGATCACGCCTCGTTGAGAGTCGGGTGGGCGGATGAGCGGCAATTTCGCCGTTACAGCGTGCAAAAGAAGACACGCCTCGCCTGGCGTTTCCACCTGACGGAATGAAAACCGATGTCGATTCGGGCTTATCGTGGCGTTTGTTCCAGTTCCCGCTGGGTCGATTCGATCCACGCTTCTACCTCTTGCATGATTTCACTCGGAGTTTTGTCCTCAGTGCTTATGGCCGGGCCCACGCGTAGTTGTATGGTTCCTGGATATTTCAAAAAACCGTTTCTGGCCCAGTAACGACCGGCGTTATGCGCCACTGGAATCACCGGACAACCGGCCCGCACAGCCAGCAATGCGCCGCTGGCGTTGTATTGGCCTTTTACACCGGGCGGCATGCGGGTTCCTTCAGGAAAAATGACCACCCAGCGTCCTTGCTGGAGACGCTCTGCACCGTCACGCAAAATTTGTTTTATGGCCGCCGTTCGGGCTGAACGGTCTATGGCTATCGGTTCCTGGGTGGCCATGGCCCAACCCCAGACGGGAATTTTGAGTAACTCCTGTTTGAGTATGAAACTCAGTGGCGGGAATATGAGTTGCAAGGCCAAGGTTTCCCACGCGGACTGGTGCTTGCACAAAATCACACCATTAGCTTGTGGGATATGTTCCTGACCGTGAACGGTGTAGCCCAATCCACACACTCGGCGCAGCACCCATAGGTTGTATCGAACCCAGGTATTGGCCAGAGCGTAACGTGTATGAAAATCCGACGCACTGACCAACACCATAAGTGGCCCTATGAGCAAGGTAGACAAGGTCTGGCTCAGGGTAAAAACAGCAGAACGTAGATATAAATCAAGGGTAGAGATCGAGAACGGCTTCATGGAGATGGGCGTAGACAGGAATCAAAAGGTCAGGATGCGCTTTCAGGGTTTTTTGACCCTTGCCGGTCTTGACCAGCACCGGCTTGGCCTGTACGGCCCAGGCCGCTTCAAGATCGCGGTAGGAATCGCCCACTGCATATACCGTATCGACTGCAATGTGCTGGCGCAGGGCCAGTTGGTGAAACAAACCGGGCAAAGGCTTGCGACAAACACAGCCGTCGTCCGGGCCGTGCGGGCAGAAAAAAATATCGGTAATTTCCCCACCGGCCTGACGGACGGCGGCCCGCATCTTGTCGTGTATCGCGTCTAGCGTTGGCTGATCAAACAAACCTCTGGCGATACCGGACTGGTTGGTCAACACCGCCACACGCACACCACGCTGATGGAGATGGGCTATGGCTTCGAGGCTACCTTGAATCGGCATCCACTCGGCAGGCGATTTGATGTAATCGTCAGAATCTTCATTGATGACACCATCTCGATCCAGCACGATGAATGTGGCCATACCCAACGTCCTCCCCTACACCACGTCGCGTTTGAAACGGTGTATCAAACGCCTGTCGCGTTTGTTCGGACGTTGATCCGGTTGCAGGCCGAGTTCCTTATTCTCACGGCGTTGCTCAACCTGAGCCTGGCGGCGACTGCGGCTTTCAGCGTCTTCCTCGTAAAGTCGTTCGGCTTCTGCTGCGGAGCGACGCTGCTTGCTTAACACCTTAACGGTGATATCCCACGCATACTGATCTTTGGTGATGGTCAAACGGGCTTCCAGGCTGATCTCCTTGCCTGGCTTGACCCGTTGCCCATTAAGACGGACTTTCCCGCCGTTAATCGCATCAATCGCCAGTTGGCGGGTTTTGAAAAAACGGGCGGCCCATAACCATTTGTCCAACCGCATCTTTTCGGCAGATGCGGTGTGTACGGATGATTCAGACTCCCGCTCCATGGAATGCTCAGTGCGCAGTGGTGGGTAATCCAGATTCTTGCCAGAGCTT
>JBPCSC010000346.1:0-1293 GCA_051007495.1 Methylococcaceae bacterium
GGCCGCGAACACGCGGGCATTCGGCCCACCGTGTCGGCCACCACAGGCACCACACGCATAAGCAGCACGGTGGGGGTTATTCTCACTGGTTGAGCCATGACCCATTACTACCACTAAGTGACCCAATCGGCTGGTCAGGCCCATGTCGAGCAACAGGTTGAGTACTTGATCTGCCTGATCGGCATCGGAGTAATCATCAAACCGAACCCGAGTGGCGGGTGCTGAATATTTGGGATTGTGCGTATGAGCCGGAAAAAATAGCTTGCCGATCAAACCGGACAGCATAAAAGGTGAGGCCAGTGCAGTGGTTAACCCCGCAAGCAAAGGGTTACTGCGGGTTTGGTGGTTGAGGAGAATGGCGAGAGTTCGCCGTATTCGCTGTCGCAGGGCATATAAGTTCAACTGGGTCTCGTCCATGGTTTCGTCGGTTGTGGGTTGTTCTTCCACCGTGTGAGTGGGCGTCACCATCACCGGACACAGCGGACTGCTGATGGAGTCTTCCAGCCCGCACCAGTTCATGGCTATGCCGAAAAAACCGGGTGCGCCCAGGGTTTCAATTTCAGGATTGATTTCTTCCAGATGGCGGCGAAAACTTTCCTCACGATCATCCATGCAGAAAATAATTTGTGCGGCAGGACGGCCCTCGCTATGGGGCAGGGGTTCGCGCTCCCGATTGCGTGCCAGAGCATTCAATAGTTCATCCCGATAACGCCGTTCATACGCGGCCAGCCATACAGCCCCACGGATATTCGTGCTGAGTATGTCCAGTGTTTCCAGAAAACGAGTAGCCATTTCAGTAGGCAGCAATTCTACGTCGCAAGCGGTCAAGCCCAAGTGTTGCGCCAGGCGAAACAAACGCCATCCATCCCGGTGGGGCGAGTGTTTCCCGGGTTGCTCGGCGGCAGGACTGCGCTGCCAGGTGTAGATCATATCGGCAACCGTAGGCCATAAATTGGGCGCGGCCTGCCGTGCGAGAACAACCAGATATTCAGGAAGACACTGCTGATGCAGGCTGAGGCGTACATATAGTTCAGATCGGTGGCGATCAAGATAGGCTCGCAAGCCCTCTACTGTGGTGGGAATTGCCCCGATATTGCGACACTGTGCCGCGAAAGTCAGTCGATCAAGCACCAGGCGTATGGCGAGAAAATCCATTAGATCAGTAGGTGCCTGGCAGTTAGCCGGATGTTGAGGCCGCTGATAACGCCAGTTGATGAGTCCGGCCCAACCGGGTAACTCCAGAGCCAGACGATGCAGATATCCGCTCCAGTGATTCGGGGACAGGCCCAGTAA
>JBPCSC010000347.1:0-2984 GCA_051007495.1 Methylococcaceae bacterium
TATTGATCTGGGCCGTTCGTACCTGGAAACCCAAACAGGTTGAAAAGGCGGATTTCGTGATTATTCCTGCTCACGGGGAGGCACACTAATGGAAGCCTATATCAATCTGTTCATCAAGTCGGTTTTCATTGAAAACATGGCTTTGTCTTTCTTCCTGGGTATGTGCACATTTATTGCCGTATCCAAGAAAATTGAAACCGCTGTCGGTTTGGGTATAGCCGTAGTGATCGTGCAGACACTGACGGTTCCGGCTAATAACCTCATCTACAGTTTTCTCCTGAAAGAAGGTGCCTTGTCGTGGGCGGGCCTTAAGGATGTCGATCTCAGTTTTATCGCACTCATGGCGTGTATTGGGGTGATCGCGGCCATCGTGCAAATACTGGAAATGGTTTTAGATAAATTCTTCCCTGCTTTGTACAACGCTTTGGGTATTTTCCTGCCTCTGATTACCGTTAACTGCGCCATTCTGGCGGGTAGTCTGTTCATGATCGAACGTGACTATGCCTTTGGTGAAAGCGTGGTATATGGCGTAGGCAGTGGATTCGGTTGGGCGTTAGCCATCACTGCAATGGCCGGAGTGCGCGAAAAGTTGAAATACAGCGACGTGCCGGAAGGACTGCGGGGCCTTGGCATCACCTTTATTACTGCTGGACTGATGGCCATGGGTTTCATGGCTTTTTCAGGGATTCAACTCTAAGGTTCAGGACACAAAATCATGTTGGAAATCATATTAGGCGTTCTGTTCTTTACCCTGATCGTCATTGCTTTGGTATTCGTCATTTTGGGTGCCAAATCCAAACTGGTGGCAGCAGGGAATGTTGATATCCTTATCAACGATGAAAAAACCATCCAGGTTCCGATAGGATCAAAACTCCTGACCGCACTGGCAGACAATAACCTGTTCGTGTCCTCAGCGTGTGGTGGGGGTGGTACTTGTGCTCAGTGCCGGGTACAAGTTAACGAAGGGGGTGGAGATATACTGCCCACCGAACTATCCCACATTACTAAACGCGAGGCAGCGTCTGGTGATCGTTTGGCCTGTCAGGTCACTGTCAAGCAGAACATGAAAATTCATGTGCATGACGAAGTGTTTGGTGTCAAAAAGTGGAAGACCACCGTACGGTCAAACAACAATGTGGCCACGTTTATCAAGGAGTTGGTTCTGGAGTTGCCGAAAGGAGACACCGTCAACTTCCGTGCCGGTGGTTACATACAGATTGAAAGCCCGGCTTATCATGCGCAGTTTTCAGATTTCGATATTGAAGAGCAATACCGTGGAGATTGGGACAAATTCAATCTGTGGAAACTGGAATCTGTAGTCAAGGAACCCACTATACGTGCATACTCCATGGCTAATTATCCAGAAGAAAGCGACATCATCATGCTGAATGTGCGTATAGCGACCCCGCCGCCGCGTACTACCGACATTCCGCCTGGAATCATGTCATCTTATATCTTCAACCTGAAACCCGGCGACGAAGTTACTATATCCGGCCCGTTCGGAGAATTCTTTGCTCGTGAAACCAGGAATGAAATGGTATTTGTCGGTGGTGGAGCAGGCATGGCCCCCATGCGTTCACATATCTTCGATCAGCTACGTCGAATCAAATCCGATCGCAAGCTGACCTTCTGGTATGGTGCGAGGAGTTTAAGGGAGATGTTTTATGTGGAAGACTTCAATCAGTTACAGGCAGAGAATTCAAACTTTACCTGGAATATCGGTTTGTCTGAACCGCTGCCCGAAGACAACTGGACGGGATATGTAGGCTTCATTCACAACGTACTCTTCGAAAACTATCTCAAGAACCACCCGGCTCCTGAGGATTGCGAGTACTATCTGTGTGGTCCACCCATGATGAACAACGCTGTAATCAAGATGTTGCTTGATTTGGGTGTGGAACGCGAAAACATCATGTTGGATGATTTCGGCGGTTGATGCAGTATTCAGGAGGTAATGCCTGAATCAAAAGAAGAGCGGAGTGAGGGGTTACCCCACTCCGCTTTTTTTTATGTATCAATGTCCCGGAGTAAGGCTGGAAAAATACCCCGCGATATCCTCTATATCCTGATCCTTGAGTGATGAAGCCATGGCATTCATCATAGCGTTGGTGCGGGTTTTATCCCGATACGCTTTCAGCGCGTTAGCCAAATAAGGTTTTTTTTGTCCGGCGAGATTCGGGTACATATCTGAAGCACTAATGCCATGAGCACCATGACAGCCAGCGCAGATACCCGACGCTGTGGCTTTAGCAGATTCAGCATCGGCTTGAACAATGCCGCTGATTGAGAGAAGAGCAAAGAAAATAAGAGCAAGTGTTTTGAACGACATGGTTTCCTCCAATATGGTAGATGATTATGCGCATGAACCTGCGTAAAGTCAGGATATGACCGCGCACGGGTAAAGAATAACAGGATTAACCCAGGCAATGACATAGCCCGAATAGAAAATCAGGAAAACAGTGACGGGCAAACTGAATGGCAAAACCTGATTCACCGAACTCACCCGCCAAGGAAGAGACAAATGGGCAAACCCGAAAAAGGTGTAAGACATTCAAGGGGTTTGACTTCGATATTCGCCGAGAGCCTGTATAAGAGCCTACTGGCTGCCTGCTCAACTTCAAATCCACTTTATAGATGGATGGATTTATGTTGACCCTACCGTATAACAGAAAGCAAGCGGTTCAATGCCTCATTCGCGGATTTGCGCCTACTTATGCCGGAGTCGTGGAATAAATATGAGAACGCAGCGTACGTATTTTGTAGGCGGTATAAGCAGAGATGAGGGTCACAGCAATACAGGAGGGTACAAGAAGAGATTCGTGGCCATGGAAAACAGACTCTACTTCAAGAGAGTGGACTAATCCGCACAGCTTTTTACGGCGGTGTGCTTTTGTTTCAAATAAAGCAACGAAACCAAAATAGACAAATAATCGAGTGAGGTTATCAGGTCAGTTTTGACACGTACCAGCATTTAATCCATTGGC
>JBPCSC010000348.1:0-8963 GCA_051007495.1 Methylococcaceae bacterium
ACCGTTCCCAGCATCATCACCATCGACAACCTCTCGGACACCATAGCCCGTCTGCGCATCAGCACCTGGCAACACGTCAAGCAACGCGACCCGGCCCTTATGGCTGAAATAGAACACACCATCACCGGTTTGCGTGCCGATGCCGATCGGTTTCTTAAAGAATACGATACCTACCTGACCGATGACACCGACAGACACTTGCTGAATCAGGTACGCGCCGCTTTGCTGCAATACGATGGCATCCGCCAACAAGTTCTGACCCTCTCGCGTGCAAAAAAAGATCAGGAGGCCCTGGACATGATGACCATGAATCAAACCAACATAGATCGCCTGATTACCGCCGTGGAAAACCACAGGGCCTATCAACAAAATCTCGGTCTGACCAACGCCCACCGTGCGGTTGAAGTACAGAAAAGTGCAGACATCATCACCACGATCATCATGCTGATGACCATGCTCGCAACCGGTTTCATCGGCATCACCACCACCCGATCCATACTCCGGCCTTTGGGTACATTGCAAGCAGTGGTGAACCGCGTGACTCAAAACGGAGATTTTTCCTGCCGCACCGGTATAAACAGTCAGGACGAACTGGGCTTGACGGCACTGGCGTTTGATCAACTGCTCGATGCCCAGCAACACGCGATCAACCAGGTCAACACGGTGGTGACGCACATCGCCCGAGGCAATTTTGAACCACGGGTAGACATCAGCCTGGCGGGTGATCTGGATGTCATGAAACAGGCCGTCAACACGTCGGCGGAGCAAATCAAAACCACCATGGACGGTTTGGTGGCCGTCATCACCGCACTGCGTCGCGGGGCATTTAATGTCGTGCTTGAATGTGAAGCCGAAGGTGGATTTCACCAGGCGATACAAACGGCGCGTGAATCCATGCACGATATTCAATACCTGCTGGATGACATCGGCAAGGTTATGAAGGCCGTTTCAGAAGGTAATCTCACCCAACGGGTGACCGCAGATGGCCATGGTGATTTTGCCCGTCTCAAACAAAACATTAACCTCTCCCTGGATACATTAAGTGAGGCTTTAAGTTTGCTGAGTACCAATACGCACAAGGTTGTGGATGCCGCGAATGAATCCAGCGGCAACATACACGCCATCGCGGAAAGTGCCCATATACAAATGAATGCCATAGACCAGATCGTAGTCGCCATACGTCAGACCACCAGTTCCATTACCGAGGTTTCCGGCAGTGCAGAAATAGCCAGTCAGAAATCACGCGAAGCCGTAGACATAGTCAGTAGTGGGCGGGAAAAAATAAACGAACTGGTCTCTCTGGTTTCCAGTATCGCCGCCCATTCGGAACGGATTAACAAAATTACCGGCATCATTGAAAAGTTTGCCAATAAAACCAACCTGCTCAGCCTCAATGCCGCCATAGAAGCGGCCAGGGCAGGCGAGCATGGACGAGGTTTTGCCGTAGTAGCGGATGAAGTCGGAAAACTCTCGGTCAGCAGTGCCGAATTTACCAAGGAAATTGCCCAACTGGTACAAAAGGCAGCCACAGAAACCAGCCATGCCCTGCAATTTGTGCAGGAGGTTTCCAGAGACATGGAACGGATCGAACAAGGTTCAAAACAGGCGGATGCCATGATGCAGAGAATATCTTCCGCCCTGGAACAACAAAGTGCCGCCTCACTGGACATTCAAGCCAATGCCGCCAGCCTCAACAAAACTGCGGTCAGCAACGCCTTGAATTCCGAGCAGATTACAGGCTCGGTTATAGGACTCACTCAAATAGCCCAGGAATCCCGACTGGCGGTCGAGCGGTTTCGGGTTTAACCATAATCCAGAAGAGAACACACCATGCGTCTGATTTTTATATTGATGCTGATATTCAGCAGTATGACTCAAGCCGAGGATTCAATACCCACATTCAAAATTGGCGTATTACCGTTTGGTACGCTGAACTGGGAAATCAGGATCCTGCACACTGAAAAACTGGACGAACAATACCGGGTACGGGTAGAAACCGTGCCGGTAGCCCATTCCGAGGCGGGCAAAATAGCCTTATTGGGAAGCCGGGTGGATATTATTGTGTCAGACTGGATGTGGGTGGCCGCCCAGCGCGAACAAAACCGCGCCATGCAGTTTCAGCCTTATTCCACCGCCCAGGGCGCATTGATGGTGCCTGCGGATTCTCCCATAAAGCAGTTAAGTGATTTGGCGCATCGTAAACTGGGTGTGGCCGGAGGAGCTTTGGACAAAAACTGGTTATTACTCAAAGCCCTGGTACGAAATAAAACCGGACAAGAACTGGATCGCATCACCACACCGGTATTTGCGGCCCCGCCATTATTAAACCAGCAAATCACCCAGGGACGACTCGACGCAGTACTCAATTACTGGAATTTCGCGGCCAAACTGGAAGCCCAGGGCTACAAAACCCTGATCGACGGTGCCACCGTACTGGAGCAACTCGGCTTTCCCCCTACGCTGCCCAGTTTGGGTTATGTCTTCAACGAGACGCTTGCACAGCGCGATACCCAAGGCCTGAACCGTTTATTTGCGGCCCTGAGAGCAGCCAGAAACCGGATTTGCGAACATAACGAAGACTGGCAAACCGTAGCCGCACTCAATGAAGAAACCGATCCCGCAATACAAAGCCAAATCAGGGCGCGTTACTGCGCCGGGCGGGTATTGCATTTCGACGAGAACGATCAAAAAGAAGCCGCCCGGTTATATGCCCTGCTGCACCGCCTGAGTACCGACCCACTCACAGGACGCTCAGAGGAATTACCCACAGGGGTATTCTGGAAGGAATAATGCCTGGTGCTGATTGGCGATGGCATTAGCCTGTGTATAGAAGTCATTTGCGTATAACATAACTTTGGAGTTTTAATCATGCGCTATCGTATTCCCCGCAGGTTATATGCCGCCGCCATGCGAGGCTTGAACTACCCGCAGTGCCGGAACCGCCTGGAACGGCGTAAAAAAACCCTGGAAGAATCAGTCAGTCGGCTTAATCTGGCTCTTGAGGCAACCAACACCGGGTTATGGGATATCGAGCTGACTGGTACTCATAAGGTATATTTCTCGGACAGCTATTACCGTATGCTGGGGTATGAACCGGGTGAGTTTGAGGCCAGCCTGGAAAGCTGGTATGCCCTCATGCCGGAAGAGGATAAGCTTCAAATACAATCCACCCTGAAACGGCAACTGCGCTCGGGCCTGGATGACCTGGAGATTTATCACCGTCTGCGGACTAAGGACGGTTTATTCTGCTGGATTTTAGGCAAAGGCAAAGTTATCGCCCGCGATACCAGGGGCAACCCCATTCGTATTCTGGGTGTTAATCTGGATTTAACCCTGCCACGCGGTAATGAAATGCAACTGGAATTGCATAGTCGTCGGGCCGATGCCTTGCTGGAAATACCCAAAGCCGCTGAATACATGAATGAACTGGAACTCTTGCAGTTCGGGCTTGAGTTGGTGGAACAACTGACAGGTAGCCCGGTTTCATTTATTCATCTGGTCAATCATGAGGCCGAAACCATAGAACTGGTCGCCTGGTCCAGGGCCACCCTGTCACGCTATTGCACCGCCATGTTTAACCAGCATTATCCCATCGCCGAAGCCGGAATATGGGCCGACTCCTTCAGAAAAAAAGCCCCGGTCATCGTCAATGATTATGCTGCTGCGCCCAATAAAAGGGGTATGCCTGAAGGCCATGCCTATCTGGTTCGTTTTGTCAGCTTACCCGTAATAGAAGGCCAACAGGTACGGTTGCTGGCGGGTATGGGCAATAAGGTAACCGATTTTACGGCTGTCGATGTCGATACCTTGCAACTCATTACCAACGAACTCTGGCGCATTATTCGCAAACAACGCGCCGAAAATGAATTGCGTAAATTATCCATGGCGGTAGAACAAAGCCCTGTGAGCATTTTGATTACCGATATAACCGGGGTTAGCGAATACATCAATCAGCAGTACCTTGACACCAGTGGTTATAGCCGCAATGAAATAATTGGAACCCGCACAGGTTTGTGCCACAGGGATTCCATTACACCTGAAACGGCCCAGGCCTTAAACACGGCCCTGGCAGATGGCCATAGCTGGAAAGGCAAGTTTGTTAACCGGCGCAAGAATGGCTCCGAGTATACCGAACTGGTACTGATTACCCCCATACGCCAACTCGATGGCAGTATCCGGCATTATCTCGAAATCAGTGAAGACATAACCGAAAGAGAGCGTATAGGCCGTGAACTGGATAATTACCGATACCATCTTGAAGAAATCGTGGCAGAACGTACCCGCGATCTGGCTCAGGCCAAGGAAATAGCCGAGGCCGCCACTTCGGCCAAAAGTCGTTTTCTGGCTAATATGAGCCATGAAATCAGAACGCCACTTAATGCCGTATTGGGTTTTGCCCAACTGGGTGAAGTGGACTGCACAGAACCTAAAACCCGATCCTATTTCCACCAGATCATGGATTCAGGCCAATTACTGCTGGGCCTTATCAACGACATACTGGACTTTTCCAAGATTGAAGCCGGTAAACTGACACTGGAACAAAACTGCCTGGATCTGGCCCAGATTCTGGCCTGTGTTATTGATCAGGTAGAAATGCGGGCCAAGGCCAAAAACCTGAGTTTTGAGGTGGAGATTTCAGGGCCTGTGCCGGCCCATTGTTTAGGGGATGGTTTGCGTTTATCGCAGATTCTCACCAACTTGCTGTCGAATGCGGTCAAGTTTACCGGGGAAGGCGGGGTAACTTTGCGGCTTAGCGCGGAAAAGCCAGGCGTTTTAACACTGGAAGTAGTGGATACCGGCATAGGCATGACATCTGAACAACTCCAGTCGCTGTTTCAGCCATTTCAGCAGGCCGATAATTCCATTACCCGCAAATTTGGCGGTACGGGTTTGGGTTTGAGTATCTGCAAACGCTTGGTAGAGGCCATGTCGGGCAGTATTCAGGTAATGAGCACAGCAGGCGAAGGCAGTCGATTTTGGGTACATATCCCCTTACAGAAATCCGAAGGCCGTTTAACGCTGGCCAGTATTCGCAAAAGAATTAATCCCACCCCGACCGAACCCGGTAATCGACTGACCGGCTTATCCCTGTTATTGGCCGAAGATAACCGGGTTAATCAGATCGTGATCGAAAATATGCTGACCCACGAAGGCTGCCGACTGACCCTGGCCAACAGTGGCCTGGAAGCCCTGGAACAGGTGCGTGCCAGAGGCGGTGCGGACTTTGATGCCGTATTGATGGACATACAAATGCCGGACATGGACGGATACGAAGCCACCCGTAAAATTCTGGAAATCGCACCCGGCCTGCCTGTCATCGGCTTGAGTGCCCACGTTATGCACGAGGCAGTCGCCGATGCCAAAGCCGCCGGCATGTGTGACCATGTGGCCAAACCGGTGGATAGGGAAGTGCTGGTACAGGCGATAGCCAAACAGGTGCGGCCAGAGGTGCTTCCGTGTTTCGTGGATACAGCACCCACTCAGCCTGTCCCCTACCCCATTGCTGCCCGCGACACCGGTAGCGCGGAACGAATGGACTGGGGTATTCTGGCTCACCAATATCGCGGCCAGGAACCCTTCCTCAAGCGATTATTACTGACATTTCACACCACCAATGCCAATAAACCTGCCCAACTTCGTGAAGCGGCCCTGGCCGGACAATTCGGGCGTATTGCTGAAATGGCCCATAGTATTAAAGGGATGTCAGGAGATATTCTTCCCGAGGGTGTGCGGCAACTGGCCAGAGAAACTGAAAAATGGGCTACAGACCAATCCGCCCAGGCCGGTGAATTAGCCTTCAGGCTGGCGGCGGTTCTGGAGGTTTTACTGAATGAAACGGGCAATCATCTGGATACTCATAATATTCTACCTGCTGAACCGGTACAAACTGTTTTAACCCCCACTGAACTGGAGGCTTTATTAAACCGGATCAATCAATTGCTGAGGGCTTACGATACCGCAGTCAACGAACTGCTGGATACCCATGCCCAGGAATTGCGTGCCCGCTTTGGCCGGGAGGCCGATCGCCTGATTGAGCACGTCACCCTATACGATTATGCGACCGCCCTGGAAAACCTGGAGCGCATAAGAAACACGCCCTCCTAGCCTGATTACCGAGTCAACCCCGTGGAACATTCAGATACCCCGATATCCGCACCCGATACCCGCCCTTTATTACTCGTAGTGGACGATCAGCCTGAAAATCTGGCTGTTTTAATCCGTATGCTGCAAGGCCTTTATCGTATTCGTGCCGCCCGTACCGGTGAACAGGCCCTGAAAGCGGTACGGGTAGAACCCAAACCGGATTTGATTCTGCTGGACATCATGATGCCGGATGTGGACGGATATATGGTTTTAACCCGCATCAAGGGCGACCCTAAAACTGAAAACATTCCTGTCATTTTTGTTACGGCACTTGGTGCTGAAGAAGATGAAGAACGCGGACTGGCACTGGGTGCGATTGACTACATCAACAAACCCATCAAGCAATCCATACTGCTGGCCAGAGTACGCACCCACCTGACCATTAACGAACAGCATCAGGAATTAAAACGGCTTAATCTGGAACTGGATGCCAAAGTACAGGAACGCACCCGGCAACTGGAAAATACCTTGAGTTCCCTGCAAAACGCACATGAACGGCTTAAAAGCAGTTTCATGTCCACTGTTAATGTTTTTTCCAGCCTGCTGGAAATGAGAGAACGGGAAATGGTAGGCCACTCGCGCCGGGTAGCCAATGATGCCCGTAAAGTGGCGACCTATCTTAAACTCCCCGATAGCGACATACAGGATATTCTGCTGGCCGGGTTATTACACGACATAGGCAAAATGGGGTTTTCGGATCAGTTATTCAGTCGTTCGTATGAGTCATTAAGCATGGAAGAACGCCTGGTAGTCATGCAGCATCCTGAGCGTGGAGCCAATCTGTTACAGGGTCTGGATCAGTTCAAGGAAGTGGCCGGTTTAATACGCCATCATCATGAATTGTACGACGGTTCCGGGTTTCCCGATAATCTCCAGGGCGAGGATATTCCACTAGGGGCCAGAATACTCGCGGTCGCCAATGATTTTGATGCCCTGATGGCCGGAAGACTCATCAGAAAGAAACTGGATCGCTCCAGTGCCATGTATTATCTGGTGGTACATGCCGGCCGACGCTACGACCCCATGATTGTAGATATATTCTTCAGGGTTAAGTCTTCTGCCCATATACTGCGTGACAGCCACACGGAGGACGAAAAGGTGGAGGGTATAGTGGACGGAGTGGTAGTGAAACGCCGCAAGAAAAAGAATTATGTCGCCCAACGTTTGCCGGTGGACGCGCTCAAACCGGGTATGGTGCTGGGCAAACCGATAGCCTTGTCGCAGGATATGCTGCTGTTGTCTGATGGCTATATTCTGACCCAGGGTTTGATTACCCAGTTAAAAGAGATACAGGAACAGCGTGGTTCGCCATTATCCCTGGTAGAAGTATTGGTAAGTTAAGACTGAATGGAAAACCTTGGGAACACAACCGGCACGATGGCTAATTGCCATTTATGCTTACCCTTATCGGTCAGGCTCATCAACCGTAATTTTTACATCCATCCAGACGACCCGGCAGGCAATAAACAGCCATGTTTTTACTCAAACTGATCACCCGCAACCTTCTGCGGCAAAAACTCCGCAGCCTGTTAACCCTGACCGGAATCGTCATCGCCATAGCCGCATTCTGTTTGCTGAATACGGTGGTGGAAGCCTGGTATAGCGGGGTGACGGCTTCATCGTCTACTCGCTTGATTACCCGTCACGCCGTGTCATTGACGTTCTCCCTGCCGATTAACTATCAGGGCAAATTAGCGCGTATCGATGGCGTATCCGGGGTTGCACATGAAACCTGGTTTGGGGGTGTTTATATCGACCCGAAAAACTTCTTTCCAAAATTTGCCATCTCACCGACCGAGTATCTGGCCATAGTGCCCGAACTGGTCTGTTCCCCGGAAGAACGAACCGCATTTATGCACGACCGTAAAAGCGTGATGGTAGGCAGAAAAATAGCCGCGCAATACGGTTGGAAACTGGGCGATACCATTCCGCTGCGCGGTACCATTTATAGTGGTTCATGGAATTTTACCGTGCGCTGTATTTATCACGGGGCCGATGCGGCCACTGACGAAACCCAATTCCTGTTTCATTATGATTATCTAAATGAAACCCTTAAACAAAGAGGTGATCAGCGTGTTAACACCGTGGGGATATTTCTGACGCACATTAAAGATTCCCGGCAAGCGGCTGACATTTCCAGCCTTATTGATCAAACCTTCAAAAACTCTTTGGCGGAAACCCTGACCGAAACCGAAAAAGCCTTCCAATTAAGTTTTGTTGCCATGACCGCCGCCATAGTACAGGTCATACAGATAGTCTCTGTGCTCATCATCGTCATTATTATGGCCGTTATGGCCAACACCATGACCATGAGTGCCCGCGAACGCAGTCGTGAATACGCCACACTCAAGGCTTTAGGCTTTGGGCCCTGGTTCATCGGCAGTCTGATTTTGGGCGAATCCCTGTGCCTGGCCTTTGTTGGTGGCTGTGTTGGCATCCTGATCTGTAGACCCGTCATCGACCGCCTGGCCGTTCAGTTTGGTGCTTTGTTCCCGGTATTTCAGTTATCCACCGAAACCATGCAAGGCGCGTTGCTGGCCGCTCTGGTCATAGGGCTGGTATCTGCTGCCTTTCCGGTCTGGAAATCAACCCAAATCAATGTCACCGAAGGACTGCGCACCGTTTAGCCTATCGACAAAATCATGCCGATGGACTTGACGCGAGTCCGTCACACGGGCATAATTGCCCGCTTCCACGGACGGCCAGGTAGCTCAGTAGGTAGAGCAGGGGACTGAAAATCCCCGTGTCGACGGTTCGATTCCGCCCCTGGCCACCACAAATAAAAAAAGAAGGAAGCCAACCCCACAAGGTTGGCTTTT
>JBPCSC010000349.1:0-4264 GCA_051007495.1 Methylococcaceae bacterium
GAGTGGCGAGTGGCGAGTGGCGAGTGGCGAGTGGCGAGTGGCGAGTGGCGAGTGGCGAGTGAGTATTATATTCATGGTTATATTCATGCGTCAACCTATATTAACCAAACACATTGTTGCGCTTGAATTGATGTATTAGCTTCTGACATAAACCCGCATTTATCCAGGGGCCAGGCTCGGTCATGGTTTGATGCAGATAATCAGAATATCCGGGTAATGCGGCTAATAATCGCTCGCTCTCCATGGACAGAAACGCCATGCTCCAGTCAGGAAACTTTCTTGCCTGCTCTTCGCCACTCAGCAACCGGTAGATATTATGATGGCGGGTATCTGATTCAATGCGATCCAGCAGGGAAAGAACGGTGGATTGTTCGCCTTCCAGTACGTGCATAAAATTACCGTCGGCATACAACAGCATACCGGTAATGTTACCTTGCAAGTTATTTTTTCGACTGTGCTCTAATAATGTTTTCAATTGAGGTTCTGAAAACAATTCCAGAGCGGTACTGACATAAACACAATAATAAGTCATGGGTTTATCACCAGGGCCAGGGCGGGGGCGGGCAGGAAATGATCTTTATTTTACACGAACAGATTCTCCCGGTCGATGACAATTGGTGCTCACCAGGTTGCCCTCGGGCCTTTGCTTTGCTTCACACGGGTGTTATAAGCGGGGGCTACAGTTCGTCCGTTCAGCGGACGAAGGCGGCCGACAGGCCAGGCGGCACATTCCGATAACCTCTACTTTTTTACTGAGTACACATTATGCAGATTTTGAAAACAGCTCTAATCACCAGCGCGTGGCTATTTGCCACTCAGACCATGGCCGAAACCGGGCGGGATTACATCAACGTAGTGGGTTCCTCCACGGTGTACCCCTTCTCCACCGTGGTGGCAGAACAGCTAGGCCGTGCCGGCGGAGTCAAAACCCCCACGATCGAAGCCACCGGCACGGGTGGTGGTGTCAAGCTCTTTTGTAGCGGGGTTGGTGTTCAATATCCTGACATCGTCAACGCCTCCAGAACCATGAAAGCCTCAGAGCTTGAGTCCTGCGTCAAGGCGGGTGTTAAGGAAATCGTGGAAGTCAAAATTGGGTACGACGGCATCATCATCGCGCACGCCAAGAGCGAAACCGGCTTCAACCTGACCCGCAAAGAAATTTTTCTGGCTCTGGCCAAGAGCGTTCCCGATCCGGCCAGTCCTGAGAGTGGCAAGCGGGTAGACAACCCGTACAAAACCTGGAAGCAGATCAACCCTGCGTTTCCAGACAACAAGATTGAAGTTCTAGGCCCGCCCCCCACATCAGGTACCCGCGACAGCTTTGTTGAACTGGCCATGGAAGCCGGTTGCCAGAAATTCAACTGGATCGCCGCCCTCAAAACCAGTGACGACAACACGTTCAAAGGTTTGTGCCACACCGTGCGTGAAGACGGCTCTTATATTGAGGCCGGCGAAAACGATAATTTGATTGTGCAGAAACTGATCGCCAATCCCAAGGCACTGGGTATTTTTGGATACAGTTTTATGGAACAAAACACCGACCAGATCACCCCGGTACAAGTTGACGGCATCACGCCTGAGTACGACACCATCGCCGACCAGAAATACCCTATTGCCCGCCCCTTGTATTTCTATGTCAAGAAAGCCCATGTGGGGGTTATTCGCGGTATTGACGCCTACATCGCTGAATTTACCAGCGACAAGGCTACCGGTGAGGAAGGCTATCTGGTGGATAAGGGTTTGATTCCCTTACCTGCGGGGGAACGCAAAACAGTGGCCGAGCAAGCCAGGGCTTTGAAAATTCTGACAATTAAATAATACACTCTGCGCGGCCACGGATGGCCGTGATTCCTCTCCTCCATTCTGCTTATACTCCCACCCATGCGTCAGGTCGTACTCGACACCGAAACTACCGGTTTATCCCCCGCCGAAGGGCATCGTATTATTGAAATCGGCTGTGTTGAACTCATAGACCGCACCCTCACTTCCAATCATTTTCATGTGTATCTCAACCCTGAACGCGACATAGATGCCGAAGCCGTCAGCGTGCATGGTTTGAGTTATGATTTTCTTGCCGATAAACCCCGCTTTCATGAGATAGCCGATGAATTTATGCAGTTTATCGAAGGGGCTGAACTTATTATCCATAACGCGGCGTTCGACGTAGGGTTTATTAACCATGAACTGCGTTTATGGCAAGGCGATTCGATCAATCTTGAATCCCGTTGCACGGTACTTGATACCCTGCAAATGGCCAAGAAAAAACACCCCGGCCAGCGCAATAGCCTGGACGCACTGTGCAAACGCTACGAAGTGGATAATAGCCATCGTGATCTGCACGGGGCCTTGCTGGATGCTGAACTGCTTGCCGAACTGTATTTGATCATGACCGGCGGCCAGATTACTCTGGCTCTGGAGGCCGCAGCAGTGGGGCAAATGACCGAAACCACTGACCACCCACGCATCCTGTTACCCACCGACATAACCCGACCGGCTTTACCTGTCGTTCGTGCCAGCCCCCACGAATGGGCCTTGCACAGGGCCAAGCTGGAGCGGATCAGCCGCGCCAGCGGTGGCCGATGCGCGTGGCAGGCTGAAATCTAGCCACCCTGCGTCAGTCGGGCCGGGTTGAGCAGTCGCTCCAGTTCCTCCCTGGGCAAATCAGTCATTTCAGCGGCGACATCCAGAATGGGACGACCGGCCTGATACGCTTGCTTGGCGATTTCTGCGGCTTTTAAGTACCCCAACACCGGGTTGAGAGCGGTGACCAAAACCGGATTGAGCGCGAGCGAACGGCTGAGTTGATCCGCACGTACGACAAACCCGGCAACGGCACGATCAGCCAGCAAGCGGCTGGCATTGGTTAAAAGTTCTATGCTCTGCAATAGGTTGTAGGCAATGACCGGCAACATGACATTAAGCTGGAAATTACCCGACTGGCCGGCGACGGTGATGGTGGTATCGTTGCCCATCACCTGCGCCGCCACCATGCACACCGCCTCAGGTATGACCGGGTTGACCTTGCCGGGCATGATGGAACTGCCGGGTTGCAAAGCGGGCAGTTCAATTTCACCCAGCCCGGCCAAAGGGCCAGAATTCATCCAGCGTAGATCATTAGCGATTTTCATCAGGCTGACGGCCAGGGTTTTGAGTTGTCCTGACAGTTCCACGCTGGCATCCTGACAGGAAAGGCTCTCGAAAAAATTGCTGCTGGGTGTCCAGGGCAGGCCGGTTTCTTCAGCCAGCACGCGGGTCAGTCGAGTGGCCAGTTCCGGATGGGCGTTTATGCCGGTGCCGACTGCGGTACCGCCCTGGGCCAGCGGATAAATGCGGATCAAGGCCGCGTGTATTCGCTCCAGACCGTGATCAATTTGCGCCGCCCAACCGCTGAGTTCCTGTTCCAGAGCCAAAGGCATGGCATCCATGAGGTGAGTGCGGCCGGTTTTGATAAAGCCCGCAGAGCCACTGGCGCGGTGTTTCAGGCTGGCGGACAAATGCGCCAAGGCAGGAATCAAACCGCCATGACACGCCAGGCCGGCACTCAAATGTATGGCAGTGGGAATGGTGTCATTGCTGCTTTGGCCCAGATTGACGTGGTCATTCGGGCTTACCACCAAACCGGCCTGACGACTCGCCAGGGTGGCGATGACCTCATTAACATTCATGTTAGTGCTGGTGCCGGAACCGGTCTGGAAGACATCAACCGGAAACTGGTCGGCATGTTGGCCGCCGATGATCTCACTCGCCGCGTCGATTATGGCCAAACCCCGTTCGCGATCCAGCAAACCCAGTTCCATATTGACCCTGGCGGCACTGCGCTTGATTAAGGCCACGGCCTGAATAAACGCGGCAGGCAGCGTCAGTCCACTGACCGGGAAATTTTCCATGGCTCTTTGGGTTTGTGCGGCATACAGGGCATGGAGCGGAACACGCAGTTCGCCCATGCTGTCTTTTTCAATACGGGTAGACATTTCGTTCATAACAATTATTCGGGATGAAGGAGTGGAAAAGGCTGCGACAGCACGCAGTATAAGTGCCTATCATACCCAATCCTGGCTGTGGATTGCCCGCACAATGACGGTATGGTCAGGCCATCCGCTTGCCTGTTTTGCGGTAGTGGCTTTGGGTTTGGAGCGGATTGTCTATCAACACATCACAGGATCTTCAACATGAAATTCCCTTACGGCCTATTTGATTTTGAAAAAATAATTCTGTCAGGATATTTTTATCAAGACAGAACAGCGTTAATTCCTGCGCTGGAGAG
>JBPCSC010000350.1:0-1058 GCA_051007495.1 Methylococcaceae bacterium
CTTCCGGTTCCACCCCGACCGGAATCTGCCGGAGAGATTTGCCGCCGGGTACATCCACGACGGTGACCTGGTTATCATCTTCGTTGGAGACGAACATTAGCCGCTCGTCGCTGGATAAGGCGAAGGTTTCAGGGTCTTCGCCAGAAGGAAGTCGGGCCATAACCTTTAGGCTGGTTCGGTCGACGGTCACGATGGTGTCGTCCTCGCTGGTAGCAATGTATAGCCGCGTGCCGTCGTGGCTGGCGGCGATTCCTCGGGGGCGTTTGCCGATAGTGACGGTCTTTTGCAGCGTTCCGCTCACTCCATCGACCACCGCCAGGGCGTTGTCCTTTTCCAGAGTGACGTATACGGTTTCTGCGGCTAGTGGCCAACTCGCCATCAAACCGGCCAGCAACCACACAGCGTACGAACAGGCGTTTAGCGATCTCATGAGAGGTGTCTGAGGTTAGGGTTTATTGAGAGGTATTTCGGCAAGGCGATTCAGGCTCGTCATAGCCTAAGGTATCGAGTTCGTTATGCGGATGAAGAAAGCCCTCAATGGGGGCCACAGCCACCAGCGAACGATCAGCCGCCAACAGGAGTGGCTGACGAAGGCGGCCATCCCAGGCCCGGAACGATAAAGGCACGCCTTTGAATCCGGCCAGTGCCAGATCATTCCCCAGAAGATAAGCCTTGATCGGCTCAAACTGCACTGAGCGGGTACGGGTGGCTGCCTCACCCACAGACCGCACCGCCAGCCAGGCTGCGTAGTCGGTTTCGGTCATTTCGTAGCCGGCCTGCTCTTTGAACCTATGCTGCAACTGCAAAGCCCCCCAAGCCTCATGGGTGCGGTGCCAATTGGTGGGTTTGAGTCCTTGAGTGCCGACCACTGGCCGGGGACGCCAGCTGCGGTAGCTCAAGCTGTCGCCAAATACCCCAAGCTCATCCGCCACCACCAGCACGTCATGGTCATCTACTTGTGTAAACACCGGGATTTCTGATTCCGGAGTGCGTCGCGTATCAAAATGATGTTGCCAGAGCTTTTCTGCCACGATCCTGGCACCATAGCGTTGCGCCGC
>JBPCSC010000351.1:0-6511 GCA_051007495.1 Methylococcaceae bacterium
GGTTTATTTCCGTGGCTGGATGGGTAGTTTTATGGAAATAACCCCAAGCCGGTATCTGAAGAATTGATCACCCAGTTGCAGTCATTGATACTAGCCAGAATTTATTACAGCCAAACCTTCAAAATGAAAACGCCAGCACTCAGTGAAAGAGTGCTGGCGCATTGACCGCAAATAGTCGAAATGACTTTCCGGTATTAGAGCGGGCTGTCTTTGCCTGGATCTACGACCGGGATGCGGCAGTTGTCCAGTGCGACTTTACCCGGAGCATGCGTGTAAGCCGATACTGGATTATTCGGATCCAGTACGCCGGTAGCCGTAGTGGCATTGCCGGCTGAAGTGAGGCCCACATAACCGCCGTTACCGAAGGAATGCTTGAAGCTGCTGTCGATAGCACCCAGGATGCTGGGCTTCCCGGCATCTTTGGCGATCTTCTGGATGATCTTCAGTTTGTCACCGACTGGGCTGCCCTTTTGACCCGCCTTGAGCCACTGCCAGGTGACTTCAGCGAAGTCCATATAGCGACCGGCCGCGGCTTCCTGCAAAGTTGGGGCTACGCCGTCAATCTTGATGAAACGGTAGGCTTTTGCCTGGTTGGCATTTTTCTCGGTGCTTTGCAAACCGATAGCCCAAGCCTTGACACTGCCGGTATTGGCCTTGCCGTTGTTAGTACCGTTGTTGAAGTCATCCAGGCAGTTGTCAACATCACCCGCACCTGAGTTCAGGATGGCGATAGGACCTGCCAATTGATTGGCACCTTCATACGGAGTGCCACCAGCAGAACCGGCACAAGGATAGTTCAGGAACTTGGCGTTGAACTGGGTTTGGGTACCTGAACCACGCACACGACGGCACAGATAGAACTTTTAGTCAGACACGTCACCCACATTGGCGTAACTGGTCAGGCGTTGTGAAGTACCGTCTGGCTTGACCACCATGAACTTGGACCACTTACCCACGTTACCGGTGAACAGCGAAGCCACCTGATAACGGCTCAAGCTGGGCATACAGGCTTCAGTTTCCTGAGTTGCACAGTCTGAGGACAAACGGCCCTGGTCAATCTGGGCGCGTTGCAGGGCATCACGCAGGCTTTTGGTTACCGGAACGCCGAACACCAGCGCACCACCGGATTGCACATTCAGCTTTTTGGCTACGTCTGTGAGGACGACATCTTTCTGGCCAGAAGGCGTATTCAGCAAGCGGAACAAAGCCGGGTTTACATCCGACACGCCGACATCAGAAGCGACTTGTTGAATGCTGGTTGAGCCTTCAGCTGCCCCACAACGGTAGATTGCAAGGTTTTCAACTTTCTTGGTTTCAGCAGGATCCTGAATACAGTTAGTGGCGTTGACCACCATGGCTGAAATAGCGGTGTTACCAATCACGTTGTTAACGCCCATGCCTGAACCACCCGCTGAACGCTTGTGGAACAATACCTTGGGATTAACCTTGTCCAGACCGGTTACCTTGGTGCTGTCCAGGGTGCAGAACAGGGCGCGGTGGCTGGCACCAGGGCTGGCAGTATTGATATTGTCATAGAAGATATCCAGGGAGCCGCTAACGCACAGTTCAGTGAACAGCTTTTCTACGTTGGTGTCCTGGGCGCTGGCTCCAGAAGCGAAAATTTCGATGTCAGGAACGACACTTGGGGCGAGGGCCATGGCTTGGTTGCTGCCCATCAGGACAACACCGGCTACCAGACCCGCAACGATATGATTCGATTGCATGAGGTTAATCTCCGTAGGATTGGGGGAAAATAAGTGAGTCGCGGATTTTAGAAACGCATTGTTACAGGTTCACGTAGCCAAACCGGCTGTGAATGAATCACAGTGGCGTGGCTATTGCTTTCATCCAAGCTGCTAAAACCAGCAATTCCTCACTTTCCTCACTTTCCTCACCACCCGACTGCTCTCGCGGAGTTACCATGCTGATACAACCCAAAGAACGAGAATTACGCGCCAACGTGCGACTGCTAGGCCATTTGCTGGGGCGGGTCATACACAGCCAGGCTGGCGCGGAGGTGTATGACCTGGTCGAGACGCTCAGAAAAGGCTTCATACAACTGCGTGCGGAAGATAATTTGACTCTGCGTCAAAACCTGATGCGCACCATAGAAACACTCACGCCTGAAACCGCCAGCCAGGTCGTTCGGGCTTTTCAGATTTATTTCAACCTGGTCAACATTGCCGAGGAAGTATTTCGCCTGGATCAGCGCCGCCAGACCGGGCAACGCCGTAGCCCATTGTGGTCGGGTTCGTTTCACGACACCTTATACACACTCAAACAGAACGGCGTGACGGCCACCGACATTCAAACCCTGCTGGATAATCTGCTCTACATGCCCGTTCTCACGGCACACCCGACCGAAGCCCGTCGCCGTACCGTCAAGCAAACACTAAGGCGCGTGTTTGTGAATCTGGAAAATTTGGGTGATGCGCGTGTACAAGGGTTTTTCAGGGACAGGGCACTGGATCAACTCGGCAACGAGATACAAATTCTCTGGCGTACCGATGAAGTGCGGGTGCAGAAGATCACCGTCAGCGATGAGGTGCGGGGCGGCTTGTTTTATTTCCCCATCTCGCTGTTCTCGGCGGTGGCGGGTGTTTACCGGAACCTGGAAGACACCCTGCGGGAAGTTTATGGTGATGAAGTGGAATTCAGAGTCCCCAGCTTTCTGCAATTTGGTTCCTGGATAGGCGGCGACCGGGATGGCAATCCTTACGTCACGGCAGAAACCACAGCCGAAGCCTTAAGGCTGCAATCACGCACCATTCTGGAGGAATACCTGCGTCGCTTGCACGAACTGGAAGCACGTCTATCGCATTCATCACGTCTGTGTACCCCTGCAGCCGACATCACCTCAAGCCTGGAACATGACTCCACCCTGTACGCCGGAGTAGCCGGTATCGAATCCATACTGCTGCAAGAGCCTTACCGAAGAAAGCTGGCCATTATGGCGTTCCGCATGAAAATCAATCTGGCCGGCATGGAACAACGCCTGCGCACGCCAGACATCACCCACGCCGATGCCCATGCGTACACCGGCCCGCGTGAGTTTCTGGCGGATCTGGAATCCATACGCGACAGCCTGTTGAGTCACGGCGATCAGGTCATCGCGCACGCTGAACTGCATGATTTGATCCGACTGGTACACACCTTCGGCTTTCATCTGATGCCGCTGGACGTGCGGCAGGAATCCACCCGCCACACGGAAGCCGTCAGCGAAATTTTGGCCAATACGCTGCACATCGACTACGCCGCCCTGACGGAAGACGAGCGCATGACCCTGCTGGCCGATGCCATTGCCAGCCCCAATCCCTTCACGTGTGATCCAGGCACCTTGTCTGTGACGACCCGGGAAACGGTGAAAGTGTTTGAAGTCATCGCCAGGCTACGCAAGGAAATCAGCCCGGCGTGTATAGGTCGCTACGTCATTTCCATGACTCACAGTGCCAGCCATATTCTGGAGGTGCTGTTTTTGGCGGCCCAAAGTGGTTTGGTGGGGCGCATCGCCGGACACTGGTTTTGCCACTTGGGAGTAAGCCCTTTGTTCGAGACGATAAACGATTTGGAGCAGATCGAACCGGTGCTGCAACGCCTGTTTGGCTCAGCGGCCTATCGGGAGATGCTTACGGCGTATTCGGAACACCAGGAAATCATGCTGGGCTATTCTGACTCCTGCAAAGACGGCGGCATTCTGGCCAGTGCCTGGAACCTCTACGAAGCCCAGCGCACCATCGCCCGGATTGGCGAGGCTCATGGCATACGCTGCCGGATCTTCCACGGACGCGGTGGCACAGTGGGACGGGGCGGTGGGCCTACACACGAAGCCATCATGGCCCAACCTACAGGCACGGTGGGGGGGCAAATCAAATTCACCGAACAGGGCGAAGTGATTTTCTACAAGTACAACAACATGGAGACGGCGGTCTATGAACTCACCATGGGGGTGACTGGCCTGTTCAAAGCCAGCCTGAGCCTTATCAAAACGGCACAGGAAGAACGTAAGGATTATCTAGGCATCATGGATGAAATCGCCGAGTTGGGGGAACGGTCTTACCGGCAACTGACCGAGGAAGAACCCGGGTTTCTTGATTATTTTTACGAGTCCACGCCGCTCAGCGAGATTGGCTTGCTCAATATCGGGTCGCGCCCTTCGCATCGCCGCAAGCAGGATCGATCCAAGTACTCAGTACGCGCCATTGCCTGGGTATTTGCATGGGCGCAATCCCGGCAAACCCTGCCGGCCTGGTATGGTCTGGGGACGGCACTGGAAACCTGGCGGGGCAACGATGCGTCACGCCTGATCAAACTGCAAAACATGTACAGAGACTGGCCGTTCTTCCGCACTTTGCTGGGTAACGCCCAGATGGCCTTGTCCAAATCAGACATGGAAATCGCCCGCGACTACGCCGCCCTGTGCAAGGATCACAGCGTTGCCATTCCGGCTTATCACCTGATCAGCCAGGAATACCGCCGCACCACCGTGCAAATCCTCAACATTGCCGGGATCAACACCTTACTGGAAGAAAACCAGGAACTCCGCCTGTCACTGGTGCGACGCAAACCCTATCTCGACCCGCTTAATTACATACAGATAGCCATGCTGCGCCGTGTCCGGGCGCGTGACCCGGAAGAGTCCAGCGAGAACCCGTGGATGGATCCCCTGCTGCGGTCTATCAATGCCATAGCCGCCGGCATGAAGAATACCGGCTAAGGCACCTCAAGTGGCCTGCTCCGCCACCAGCACCACCACACTGCGCCCAACCAGGTGCACATCGGATTGATGCTGAAGACTCACGCCTTGCCCTGCAGGGCAGATGTCGTTGGGCGGAGTGGCCGAGGTATCCACATATTTACTCCAGACCCTGTCATGAGGCGGGTGTGGCAACTTGAACAACACCGTATGCGGCAATGGATTGAACATCAGATAAAGCTCCCTGTTACCCTGGATGTCGCCGTGGATCTGACACCCCAAAGCGGCATCCTTGACCCAATCCAGATTTTGCTTGTCCGGGCTATACCAACTCAAATCGCGTGGTTCATAAAACTGCTCGGCAGACAGCAAAGAATGGCGATTGCGAAACGCAATCATGCCTTGCACAAATACGAAGAACTCCCGGTTCGCATCCAGCAGACTCCAGTCAAACCAGGATATTTCATTGTCCTGACAATAGGCATTGTTGTTGCCGTGCTGGGTTCGGCAAAACTCATCCCCGCCCAGCATCATGGGCACACCACGAGACAGAAACAGCGTGGCAATGAAGTTTTTCATCTGGCGCAGACGCACGGCTTTAATGGCCGCATCATCCGTCGGGCCTTCCACCCCAAAGTGATCGCTGCAATTATCGTTGGAGCCATCCCGGTTGTTTTCGCCATTAGCCAGATTATGCTTTTCGCAAAAACTCACCAGATCATTCAAGGTATAGCCATCATGACACGTAACGAAATTGATGCTGTTAACAGGGGCCTTTCCGCTGTGGCCATAAATGTCGGCACTGCCGCACAAACGACTGGCAAACGCCCCCAACAAACCGGCATCGCCCCGCCAGAAACGCCTGACATCATCCCGGTACAGGCCATTCCACTCTGACCATCGCTCGCCCGGAAACCGGCCCACCTGATAAGCCCCACCGGCGTCCCAGGCTTCGGCTATGAGTTTGACTCCGCGCAATATCGGGTCTTCGGCAATCTGCTCCAGCAAAGGGGCGTTGGCCACCACCTGGCCCATGCGATCACGGCCCAGAATGGAGGCCAGATCAAAGCGGAATCCGTCCACATGCATGTCCACCACCCAGTAACGCAGGCAATCCAGGATGAAATTCCTGACCACCGGATGATTGCAGTTCATGGTGTTGCCACAGCCAGAAAAGTTTTTGTAATGGCGTTTGTTTTCCTCCAGCAAATAATAAATGCTGTTATCCAGACCCCTGAAATTAAGGGTAGGCCCGGTTTCATCGCCTTCCGCCGTATGGTTGAACACCACATCCAGCAAAACTTCAATTCCGGCACGGTGCAAAGCCTTGACCATGGTTTTGAATTCATCGACCTGACAACCGGGATACAGCCTTGAACCATAGCCTTCGTGAGGAGCGAAAAACCCTATCGTGTTATATCCCCAATAGTTACGCAGTTTTTCGCCGGTGTGAGGATTATGCGCGGTGATTTCATCAGGATTAAATTCCTGTAGCGGCATAAACTCCACCGCAGTAATGCCCAGTTGCTTGAGGTAAGGAATCTTCTCAATCACGCCCAGATAAGTTCCTGCCGCCTTCACCTGAGCAGACGGATGCACCGTCAGGCCCCGAACGTGGGTCTCGTAGATCACCAGTTTAGACCAGGGATGATGAGGCGGATGATCGCCTTCCCAGTCAAACCCATTGCCGGTCACCAGGCTCCTCACCCCCACACTCGGCGGTTGCTCGGGCACATCAAATCCATTGCAAAACCCGCTGAAATCCCAGCGTTCCGGCGCGTAAATAGCCGTGGAGTAAGGGTCGAGCAAACCGCGATT
>JBPCSC010000352.1:0-5254 GCA_051007495.1 Methylococcaceae bacterium
GGATATGCGGAACTATCAGGCACTGGATATCGTGCTGGAATTCAAATACCTCAGCCTGAAGGAACTGGGCCTGAGCGGAACCGAAGTCAGAAACCGATCACGGGAAGACTGGCTTAAGCATCCAGAAGTAGTCAAAAAACTGGATGAAGCCAGTATTCAGGCGAACCGTTACGGCGCGGCTTTGAGCGACCAATACGGATTAAAAACCGTAACCTGTTTTGCGGTAGTGGCTTTGGGTTTGGAGCGGATTGTATACAGGGCGTGTACACAGTGGTGCTAAGTATTAGCCTGTTTGTCCGCATGATAAGAAGAACGTACCAGCGGGGCACTGGCTACGGCAGTGAAGCCGAGTGTTCGGGCGGTTTGGGCGAGGTCATCGAAGGTGTCAGGGGATACATAACGCATCACCGGTAAATGGTCGCGACTGGGTTGCAGGTATTGGCCCAAGGTCAGGCGGTCACAACCGTGTTGTCTTAAGTCGTGTAATACCTCTATTACCTCGGCATCGGTTTCGCCCAAACCCAGCATCAAGCCGGATTTACAGGGTATATCAGGATGTTGCTGTTTGAATCGTGCGAGTAACTTGAGCGAGTGCTGGTAATCGGCACCGGGTCGGGCAACCGGATATAAGCGCGGTATGGTTTCCATATTGTGGTTGAATACATCCGGTGGTTCAGGTCTGAGCGTTTCCAGGGCAATCTCCATACGGCCTCGAAAATCGGGTACCAGAATTTCCAGACGAATACCCGGGTTCACTTCGCGTATGGCTTTCATACAGGCAACAAAATGTCCCGACCCACCATCACGCAAATCATCCCGATCTACCGAAGTAATCACCACATAACTCAGGTTCATGGCGGCTATGGCTTTCGCCAGATGATCCGGTTCTTCAGTATCTGGCGGTTTGGGTCGACCGTGGGCCACGTCGCAAAAAGGGCAGCGGCGGGTGCATAAATCCCCCAGTATCATAAAAGTGGCCGTTCCACTGCCAAAACATTCCGGCAGATGGGGGCAGGCCGCTTCTTCGCAAACCGAGTGTAAACCCCTCTCCCTGAGTATGTGTTTAATCCGTTGAACCTCAGGATCCTGGCTCAACCGGGTTCTGATCCAGTCGGGTTTTCGTAGCGGTGTGTCGGTGGGTATTACCTTTATGGGTATGCGTGCGAGTTTCTCGGCCTGCCTGTGGTGGGTGTCAGGAGTCGTTCTGGAAGGGGCTTTAAGGGTGTTGGTTTCAGACATACACTAGAGTGATAGTGGTTAATGGTTAGTGGTCAACTCGCTATTCATCCCTGAATCCTAAACGCGGTTCATCGGTCGGATCATTCGTATTGATTTTCTGGGCAGTATTCTGCCGCTTGTCTGGTTATTGTTTGACGGTTCGGATTCTACTTTTTCTCTCAAGTGAAAGAACCGCATCAACTCTTCCAGGCGCGAGGCTTGTCCATTCATTTCGTCGGCGGTAGCGGATAGTTGTTCCGAGGCGGCGGCACTTTGTTGTGTGGCCTGATTGATTTGGTGCATGGCTTCGGCGATGTTCCGTGAACTGTCGGCTTGTTCGTCCGAGGCGGCGGTGATTTCTTGCACCAGACTGGCGGTATTTTCTATGGAGGGCAGCATTTTGTTGAGCAGACGACCGGCTTTTTCGGCTTGTTCGACACTGGATGAGGCCAGTTGCCCAATTTCATGGGCCGCAATCTGGGAGCGTTCGGCCAGTTTTCTGACTTCAGCGGCCACTACCGTGAAGCCTTTGCCATGGGTTCCGGCGCGGGCGGCTTCAATCGCGGCGTTCAATGCCAGCAGGTTGGTTTGATAGGCGATGTCGTCGATGATGCCGATGCGGGCGGCAATCTGTTTCATGGCCTCCACCGTGATCGTAACGGCAGTGCCTCCGTCACGGGCTTCCAGTGCACTTTGAGTGGCGATGGTGTTGGTTGTGCCTGCATTTTTACGGTTTTGATCGACCAGATCGGCCATGCTTTCTATGGCGGCCGAGGTTTCTTCCACGCTGGCGGCTTGTTCAGCCGTGGCTTGAGACAGGGTTTGAGCGGTCGTGTTGACCTCGCCCGAAGCCGCTGCCAATGATTGGGCGACCTGACCCACTTGGGTCAAAGTTTCTGCCAGTTTGACCACGGTATGATTGATGGATTGGGTCAGTTCCAAAAACATTCCCTGATATGAACCGCGTACTTCTGCGGTCAAGTCGCCACCGGCTACCCGCTCCATGGTCATGCGTATTTGTTCCAGCGGGGTGCTGACGGCTTCCATGATGGCATTGATGCCCAGTATGGCATTTTTGAATTCTCCATTATGGTGAGAGGCATCGGCCCGGCGATCCAGTCGCCCGTCAGTAACAGCCACCGACAAGCGGTGGGTATCTTCAATCAAGGCCTTGAGCGGGTCGATTACCGCATCCAGGGTGTCGTTAATACCTCCCACGATACGCCGGTAATCTCCCTGATGTCGGTCAGCATCGGCGCGGGTGTTCAGCTTGAGTTCGCGCCCGGCCTGAGCCAGCATCGCGGTGTCGTCGATCAGGGCATTGATATTCTGTATGGCCTGATTGAGATTGTTTTTGATGGTGTTGAAATCACCGTGGTAGGTGTCGGTGATGGCGGGTGGGATATCGCCTCGGGCGATACGGGCCACATACTGAGCGGCTACGTCCAGTGGTGTGGTAATGGCGTCCAGAGTAGCGTTTACGCCCTCAACGATGGTGCGGTAATCACCCAGATGTCGGCTGGACTCGGCGCGTGTGGTGAGTTTTCCTTCCAGCGTGGCGGTCACCAGTGTGTGCGTTTCACTTGAGAGTGCCCGCACAGCCGCTGCAACCTGGTTGACGGCTTCGGCTATGATTTTGAATACCTGTTGAGTGGCTTGCGTGTCGCGGTCGGCAACAGCTACCTCCAGTTGTATGGCCAGATCACCCTGAGCCAGCCGGGTCATGGCTTGGCGAATGCGTTCCACTTCGCCTTCCTGATATTGGGTGATTTTCCGGGCCAAACGACGGGACTGCATGATTTCGGTTTGATCCATAACCACTTCAAATGCCCCGATTACCTGGCCCTGACGGTTACGCACAGGCATTCCGATGTATTGAATGTCGAGTTCTTGCTGCCCGGGGCGGGCAATGGTTTGCGACGCACACTGTCCCTGATTGCTCATGGCCTTGATGCAGGCGCAACCACCGGAGTGGCAGTCTTCGGTTTGGAAATGATCGTAGCATTTCCGACCTAGCAACTGTTGCGGTTCGAGTTGGCCTAAGGCCGCTCCCCGCTGGTTGATGTAGCGTACGTTGCGCTCGGTGTCGATGATCATGGCCGGCAAGGGCATGGTGTCCAGATAGCCGGTGAGATAATCCAGGGTGAGGTTGATTCCTTCCATGATCGTGCGGTATTCGCCCCGATGATCGCCGGTTTTGATGCGCGTGTTCAGTCGCCCTTCTATGGCACTTTCCACTTGAGTGTCGATGTCGGTTACCACCATTTTGAGTGCGATTTGCACCCGCTCGAACGCGCTAAGGAGTTGGCCGAATTCGTCTTTGCGTTTGGGTGGGGTGGTGAAGTTTAAATCACCCTCTGCAATGCGTTTGGCGATGTCGGTGGCTTGAGCCAATGGGCCGGTCAGACTGCGGGTCAGCCACAGCCCCAAGCCGGTCGCTACCAGCAGAACCAAAGCAGAAACCGACACGATTAACCAAAGCGACTGATTGGCCGTGTGCGTGGCTTGATCGCCGGTATCTGCCATGCGTTGTGCGTAGTGTCTGGATAGCGTCTCGACCGATTTCAAATAATCGGCCTGACGCTGCCGGAGTTCGGTCAGCAGGTAGGTTATCGCCTCATCTTTTTGATGTAGATTAACTTTGGCTAAAAATTCATCCTGACCCCTGACAAATTTCTCTCGTGCCATGAGCACATTTTCCAGCCTGGATGTGCCTTCCTGATCCAAAGTGTCCTGCTGAAGCAGGGACAAATTGTCCAGGATTTTTTTTCTGGCTTCAGGGATGCGAGCCAGTTCTGCCTTCAAAGTAGGCTCATCATTGACCAGCAAAGTATTCCGCATGGCTCTGGCAATGATATTGACCTGATCCACTATCTCATGGGATCTCAACACCATGGGGAACTGGTCGTTCAGGATGAAGGTTTGATTGTGCTTCAGGGTGATAAAGCTGTAAGCCGCTTGACCGGCCAACCCCGCCAGCAACAGGATGATGATCGAAAAACTGATTAATAGCCGTCGGCCTACGGGAAGATCGTTCATGATGCCTCTGGGGAATATGGAATATGGAAATTCAGGCGGAGGTGACTGGACGGTCGGCCTTATGGAGCACACGATCGAGCCACTGCCTTCCTGCGCCCAATGAGGTGTTTAGTATATTCCACCATTAAAGTCTGGTGTATTTCCCCACGGTAAATCTGGTGTTAGGCCGGTGAGAGCACCTTGACGTATGATCCCAATTTCTATTATTGCATCCCGTGTTTATCGCCCATGACTCGACTTGTACTGTTCAACAAGCCATACGACGTATTGTCGCAATTTACTGATCGTGAAGCCGGTCGGGCTAC
Organism: Methylococcaceae bacterium; assembly: GCA_051007495.1. GTDB lineage: Bacteria > Pseudomonadota > Gammaproteobacteria > Methylococcales > Methylococcaceae > CAIVXW01. Next base: position 4,563 of record JBPCSC010000352.1, read on the forward strand.
CTTGGCGGATTTTATTCCCATTAAAGCCGTAGTACCGGCCGGGCGACTGGATCGGGACAGTGAAGGCTTGTTGCTTTTAACCGATGACGGCCGCCTGCAGACCCGCATCGCCGATCCTCGCTTCAAATGGCCTAAAACCTATTGGGCGCAGGTGGAAGGTGTCCCCGATGCCTTGGCCCTTAATCGTTTGTGTAAAGGTGTGATGCTGAATGATGGGCCGACTCGTCCGGCGCGGGCCAGGATCATCGAGGAACCGAGCGTGTGGCCGCGTGATCCGCCCATACGCTATCGGGCGAGCATACCGACGACCTGGCTTGAGTTGGAGTTGAAAGAGGGGCGCAATCGTCAGGTCAGGCGCATGACGGCGGCGGTTGGATTTCCCACGCTCAGGTTGATTCGCTATGCGGTAGGATCCTGGAACTTGGTGCATCTGGCTCCGGGTGAATACCGCGAAGTGGCGGTAGACGCCAATGCGTGGACAGATTTTGGCGCACGAGGGCGTACGCTGTAGATTCGTCACATTCGTACAGCGGCTGCCTGTTACATTTTGGGTTACTCACTGCGCGATATCCGGGAATGCCCTGGTCATCACGGAAAGGTGTATAATCACACCTGAGGTAAACCAACATGATCACACTTGACGACAAAGAATACGACCAATACGACGCGCCCTGGAAAACCGCCATAGAAGA
>JBPCSC010000353.1:0-1776 GCA_051007495.1 Methylococcaceae bacterium
CCTACATACCATCCACTTAAACTGCTATCAATTACCGACAGACCATCGTTGTAACCATCTTTTGAATATTTAACAGTGTATTTTTCTCCATCGAAGTAACCCGCTCCACTTTTTAATGTGACTGTAGAAGGCGTTGTTCCGCTATGAACATCCTTTCCGCTTTCGTTGGTGACAATAAATTTGGCTTCACTTGGTGAGCTGTTAATAGTGACAGGGTAAGAAGAGTTACCAGCAATAGTAGCGCAGCCACTAAGAGTAGCGAGAGCAACAACAGGGATTACATATTTCACGATTATTTCCTTTTTGAAAGTGGTGGTTGAAAATGCCTAACATGATGTCGGCCTTAAAAATGAGGCCGATCCTGAAAAGTGAGTATATCTGACGTGTTACTCCGCATCAATATTGAAATCCAATCCAAAAAATTGCATATTGTTCGGCTGTTTTGCTCTGGTCTTTACGCCCATGAATCACTCGAACCCACCGCCCACCAAAAACCCTCCTCCCACAGGTGCTTCGTCGAATCCGCCACGCCTGTTGGAGCAAGTGCGGAACGCGATCCGGTTGCGTCACTATAGTATCCGTACCGAACAATCCTATCTGGACTGGATCAAGTACTTCATCCTGTTCCACCACACACGACACCCACAGGACATGGGCGCGGCGGAGGTGGAACAGTTTCTGAACCATCTCGCGGTGGAGGGCAAGGTCGCGGCGTCCACCCAAAACCAGGCCTTGAGTGCGCTGCTGTTCCTGTATAAACAAGTGCTGGAAATCGACCTGCCGTGGATGAACGACATCACCCGGGCGAAAAAGCCGCAACGCCTGCCCGTGGTGTTGACGGTGGAAGAGGTGCGCCGGGTGTTGGCGCGCATAGACGGCCAGCACGGATTGATGGCGGAACTGCTGTACGGGGCCGGACTGCGCCTGCTGGAATGCGTCCGCTTACGGGTGAAGGATGTCGATTTCGGCTACCGGCAAATCACCGTGCGCGACGGCAAGGGCGAAAAGGATCGGATGACGATGCTGCCGCAAACGGTTCTTGAACCTTTGCGTGCACATCTGGAGAAAGTGAAGGTGTTGCATGAACACGACGTGGAAGACGGTTTCGGCGAGGTATACCTGCCCTACGCGTTGGAGCGAAAGTATCCGAACGCGGCGCGGGAATGGGGCTGGCAATATGTGTTTCCGGCGCAAAATCGAAGCACCGATCCCCGCTCCGGCCAGACCCGGCGACATCATGTGGACGAACAATCCCTGCAACGCGCCATGAAAAAAGCGGTGCGTGCGGCGGGACTGACCAAGCCGGCCACCTGCCATACCTTGCGCCATTCGTTCGCGACCCATCTGCTACAGTCCGGTTCGGATATCCGCACCGTCCAGGAACTGCTCGGCCACAAGGACGTCAGCACCACCATGATCTATACCCATGTCCTCAATCGCGGCGGCCAGGGGGTGGTCAGTCCGCTCGACCGTATGTGATAAGTGTTCTAGCGAAGACCTGAAACGCCGTTTAACGTGAGTTCGGGAGCGGGGATCGGCGTCCTTGCCGCGCCCCTTCGGGCTAATCCCGCCGGAAGCTGTGATTCGGGTCACGACTGAACGGGAGGGGCATAACAGTACGAGGAGTAATTGACAGGCCGTCAGTCAGGCTTATCGAACAGAGTGATAAAGCAGTTCATCCAAACCCTGTATCGCCTCGTTGATCATCTGTTGGGGTTGATGTATTCCCCGTGTGATTAACGGGGCACTCAGGGCCAGGCGCAGGGCGGATAGATT
>JBPCSC010000354.1:0-9355 GCA_051007495.1 Methylococcaceae bacterium
GGATCGGAAAACCCGGCCCGAATCAGCAGCCGTTGAAAATCCTGATACTGTACCTCATGGCCTCTGTCCCACTGATTGATCACAAACAACCAGGCATGCTGATTGCCGTGGGCACGCAGCAGTTGCCAGCCTTGATCATCCCGGTAGCGATCCGGGCTAACCACGTACATCACCACATCCACATACGGCAACCAGGCCAGAACCAAATCACGATTACTTTGCTCGACGCTATCAATATCAGGCATATCCACCCAAAGGACATGGCGACGGGCGTTATTTTGGTGCGTGGCCCGGCGGACGTGCGCCACAGGACAATCTGCGGGCAATTCAAGCCGCGAGACGGATTCATGCAGATACAGGGAAATCTCCCGCGAGGTGGGGCGTTCCACTCCCGTTCGGGCCACCAACTGACCGGCCAGGCGATTGAGCAAAGTGCTTTTGCCTACGCCGGTTCCGCCAAAAAAAGCGGCGACCAGGGGCCGTTCAACCTGACCGGCAAACAAGGATGCCGGGCTACGCTGCTCCAGGTCGGTCAACATTTTTATGGATGAGGCACTCAGCCAGTGGTCTCGCTGAGCCTGCGTGGCCCATTCCTGGGCCGCCTGCAAAAGGTGTGCGTAATTCATGGCGGTATCAGGAGAAATGCTGCTCCATAGCGTTCAGGGTATCAGGCGGTATGTTGAAATAGCGGGAATGATCCAGCAAGGATGGAAAACGGCTGAGTGGTTCGCCTACGGTGTGCTGGAATAATCGGTCTACCGCCTCGACCTGGCGTTTTCTCAGTTGGCTGGCGGCTTTTTCAAGATGGTAACCCAGTGCGGTTTCGGTCAGTAGTGTTGTCAATGAGAGCATGGCCGGGGCTATCACCAAATCTTGCCACCCCAAACCTGCCGTATACAAAGCCAGAGCCAGCGCACCGGCATCGGTACCCACCCTGACGGCCCGCAAACCGTTGAGCAGCACGGGGTCTTGTTCCAAGGCCTCAAACAGGGCCTCGGCCGTGCGGTTAATTTCGCCCTGAAAATCTTCGATGTAACGACGGATACCGGCTTCAAACGCCTGAGTAAGCGCGGGTCTTTCGTGAGTCAGTAACCGCCCCAGTTCGCGCCAACCGTTTTGATCCAGGCTGTCGTCATCGCGTTTTTGCAACAGTTTATCCTGCAGGCGAGTCAGTTGATGCTGAAAGGCCAGCAACAGAACATGAGCCTCACTGCCCGGCCCTGCCGTACGGTTTGCTGAGGATTCTCCCTGCCCCAGACGCAGGATTTGCCGGGGTATCCAGGTGACGACCTCACGGGTTCCGGTCAGTGCAGCACTCAATCCCGGCACTTCCAGCAAGCGCAGCACTTCACGCAGTGCTTGTCGGAAGGTTTCATAATGCTGGGGATGATCAAGATAACCGCTACGGTAATACCCTAAGGCATCTTCACGGGATTCCTCCACCAGTACCCGCCATTCCTTAGCCCATAGGTGCTCGGCCCTGACCGGGGCCAGCCAGTTGTCACGGTGTAAACCGACCAGTACACTGGCTCGCTCCGTTTGCCGCTTTCGTTGTACCTGGCCCATGGCCTGCTTCAAAGCGGCCCATAATAAACCCCGCTCATGCTCTAGCACCGTCACTTCACCGCCGTGCAAATTCTCGATATAGGGCACGGGGATGATGGCCGGCAGGGCATCACTACGGGTGTCTTGCCACTTACGGCGTAAGGATTCGGTGATCGTAGTACGTGAAGCCGGTTCCAGCTTGTTAAGACACACTACGGTAGGCTGGGCCAGAGGCTCCAATAGCTTGAGCAGTTTCCATACGGCCAGATCGGCATATTTGTCCTTACTCAATACCAGCACGACGACATCCGCCAAAGCCGCCACCCTGAGCACTGCCGATTGGTACGCGGCGGCATCAACCGAATCAAAATCCGGTGTATCCCATAGCATCCGCTCCCGTAGAGGGTTGTCGTGAGTGACCCTCACCGGATCAAGGCTCCAGCAATCGTAACGGTCACGCGGCAAGTCATCCCGGTTCATGCGCCGATACGCCTTGAAATAAGCATCCGCCCAGGCGGTACGCTCTGGTTGCAGATCGGCGTAAAATCCCTGTGGGTGTATGGTATATCCAGCAAGAGGACTGGGTTCTGCCACACAGTCTTGCAATAATTGATTGATGATCGTGCTTTTGCCGGCCTGAGTCGGCCCTATGATGGCGACCTGCAAGGGATGAGCGTTCTTCTCGGCGTACTGCAGCGTGAGTCGCTCCAGAAAAGCCTCGGCAAAAGCCAGCGATTGCAGGTTTTCAGCCAGCAAACGCTGCCGGGCTTCATCGCCGGTGCGAGTCGAAGACAACACCGACTCGTGGCGGGATTTAAGCAGACAGATCAGATCAAGCATGGCCTTGTACCGCAAACCGGGATTCATGGAGAGGGGCAGATTGTACACGATTGCGTTTTTGATCGGGCTTCGATCGGTCAGGGCAGTAGGCATAGGCAGGCGTACAGGCACAGAGAATATTTATCAACAACAGGAGAAACCACAATGAACACCGCATCATCCACAGAAAAACGTCCCAAAATTGTCGTCGTAGGTGGAGGCGCCGGAGGGCTGGAGCTGGTCACCCAACTCGGCAAAACCTTGGGCCGAACCCGCAAGGCCGACATCACCCTCATAGACGCGACCCGCACCCACATCTGGAAACCTTTACTGCATGAAGTGGCGGCCGGCACCCTGGACTCCCATGACGATGAACTGGACTATCTGGCTCAAGCCAGTGGCCATCATTTTCGGTTTGTCTTGGGGCGTATGGAAGGCCTGGATCGACTCAACAAACACATTCGGCTGGCCCCTTTGCTCAATGCCCGAGGTGAGGAAATCATGCCTTCGCGTGATTATCCCTACGACATTCTGGTGGTCGCCGTAGGCAGTGTCTGCAATGATTTCGGCATCACCGGTGTGGCCGAACACTGCCAGTTTCTGGATACCACCGAACAGGCGAGTGATTTCCAGAACCGCTGGGTAGAGGCTTACTTCCATGCTCATGCCATGGGCGGAGCGCGGGAATCCGGCCAACTGGATGTCGCCATAATAGGCGGCGGTGCCACCGGCATCGAGTTATCGGCCCAATTACACCTGGCCACTCATTTGCTCAGTGCCTACGGACTCGACAACGTCACCCCCAGCGACATACAGATACACCTGATTGAGGCCGCCCCAACCCTGTTGCCCGGATTGCCCGAGCGTTTATCGCGGGCTACCCAACAGCAACTTTCCCGTTTGGGTGTGCAGATTCATCTGGGAGAGCGAGTGGTGGAAATCACCTCGGGTGCTGTCCACACCCAGAGTGGCCGGGTCATTCCGGCCGCCCTTAAAGTGTGGGCGGCTGGAGTCAAAGCCCCTGATTTTCTGCGTGATCTGGCAGGACTCGAAACCAACCGCATCAACCAGTTACAGGTACGACTTACCCTGCAAACCACACTGGATGACGATATTTTCGCCATAGGGGATTGTTGCAGTTGTCCCTGGCCCGAAAAAAACAGCTTTGTTCCGCCCCGCGCCCAATCGGCACACCAGCAAGCCAGCCTGGCCTTAAAAAACATCACCCGCAAACTGTCCGGTCAGGCTCTGGCGGATTATCACTATCAGGATTACGGCTCACTGGTATCTTTGGGTAAATACAGCACCGTCGGCAATCTCATGGGCAACCTCATGGGCAGCGTCATGATTGAAGGCATGATGGCCCGTTTGGTCTATTTGTCTTTGTACAAAATGCACCAGTGGGCCATATTCGGCCCGGGACGAGTGATGATGCTGATGATTTCAGGCTTTTTCAGAAAACGCCTCAGACCCCGCATCAAATTGCACTGAAAACCTGCAACCCGGCAAAAAATTATTGACTCCTGAGCATTCACCCCATGACCACAGCCATTGTCAGAACCAGGCCATACAGATTGCCGAACAACTCTGTCTGACTCAAGGGGCACGCTTGACCCCCATACGCCGCAAAGTACTGGAACTCATTTGGGAAAGCCATCAAGCGGTCAAGGCGTATGATCTACTGGACAAAACCCGTCCACTGGATCGCTCGGTCAAACCGGCCACCATTTACCGCTCGCTGGATTTTTTGCTGGAACTGGGCTTGATCCACCGGATTGAAAGCCTGAATGCCTTTATCGGGTGTAGTCATTCGGGACAACCGCACGAACAGTTGCTACTGATCTGCGAACGCTGTCATGAAGTAGAAGAGAGGCCAGGTCTGGCCATCATGGAGGCGGTCGCTTTGGAACTGGAACAGGCTCAATTCACCGTACACCGCAAGGCCATAGAGATTCTCGGATTGTGTGTACGGTGTCTTGAGCGACCGCCACCGGCCTGAACCGGGGCGACGCATGGGCAAAAACCCACTCTGCCTGAAAATTAAACTACCTGATAAACCCAAACCTGCAAACTAACTTCAGGGTGGGCCTTGAAGCGGCCACTGAATGGTTCGGTGACTTGCTTCAGTTGCCATTTTCCAGACGCTTCCAGTGCGTCCATGGTGACGTGGAAATCTGTCTGGGCACGGAATTCGGGGCGCAGCGTGAAGAAGATAAACCCTCCCGGCCGGGTAATGCGTATCAGTTCCTCAAACGCATTGCTGCCCACATGACCCCGCACAAAAACCCCGACAATCGCGACGGCATCGTATTGGTCATCGGTCATGTCCAGCGTTTCTCCCAAAGCCTGCTGATACAGATTGGCGTAGCAGTTTTTCTTGCGTGCCTCTTCCAGCATGCCGGCCGACAAATCCAGACCATCCACCTGACGAAACCCCCTACCACCCAACAACTGCCCCACAACACCAGTGCCGCAGCCGGCATCCAGTATTCGGGTGTCCAGGCTCAGATGGTGCGCCATCAAGGCCACGGCTTCAGCCGGCCCCCCCATACCGTCCAGATCAGCATCATAACTGTCAGCCCAGTCATCATACAGACGAGCCAGTTCATCCTTGCTGGAGGTTTCATATACATTCAAAACTTGATTGGCCATAGCAAAACGACTTCGAATTAAAGGGAAAAGGGACACATTGTACAGAGCGAAACGAACCTGGGCGAATAAGCTCGCATCGCACACCCGAAACCATGAGCGCGTCACCCGGTTTCGATAGCGCCAACCGGTTGCCAGAGTTGTTCGGCGGCATCATCCTTACTGCGCCCAATCACTCTGGCCGCGACGAACAGATAATCCGACAAGCGGTTGATAAAGGCCAAGCCGGTATCCGGGACAGGTTCGCTGCGTGCCAAACTGACCAGGCTACGCTCGGCCCGCCGACACACGGTTCTGGCCAGATGGCAGGTGGCCGTGGTGATGTCTCCACCGGGAATGATGAATTCAGTGAGTGGAGGTAAGGCCTGGTTGAATTGATCAAGACACGCTTCCAGCCACTCGACATGGCAAGTGCTCAGTGAATGCCGTCCAGGCACGCATAAATCTCCACCCAGATCGAACAGCAAGTGTTGAATCGTCTTTAGATGAGCATTCATATCCGCAGGCAATTCATAAGCCCCAAGCAACCCCAGCAGGCTGTTCAGTTCATCCAGATCACCATACGCCACAATACGGGCTGAATCCTTGTGGACTCGGTCAGTATTTCCGCCGTGAGTCGTGCCGTCATCCCCGGTGCGGGTATAGATTTTGGTCAAACGGTAGCTCACGCGCTTATAACTCCCGATCCGAAACGACGATCCCGTCTTCGTCCACATACGCAAAATGATCGGTGCGAAAATTGACTCCCGCGAAGGAAATAAGCGTGTTTCGATCGCCCGTTCCTCGCTTGTGGCCTTGGTGAGGCTGGGCGTGCAAGGCTCGAATGGTAATGGGCAAAGCCCGCAAAGCTACGGTATGGCGAATGGAACCGTACAGGATCAACCCCGACCAGTCATTAGTGCAGGCCAGTTCAGCCAGCTCCCGGTCAACCAATGCACAACGGTTTGACCCCCCGCCATCCACCACCAGTATCCGGCCATTGCCGGGTTCCTCCAGTGCCTGGCGTATAAGTACCGTGTCTTCAAAGGTTTTAAGGGTAACGACCCGACCCTGGCAGCTTGTCTGTCCGCCGTAGCACTTGAATACAGGCTCGGCGATCTGGAGGTGTTCTGAACCGGCGTAACGGTCACAGAGTTCGGTGGTAGAAAATATCATGTCAGGCTCCTGTTTGAGTGGTAAAAGTTAAAGATAACGGGCGAGCAGACCGAGGCCCTCACCTGGCCCGGTGAGGGGAATCCTCACCTTATACCCACCACCCGGTGCGACCTGCATGGGAATTCCGGCTTGATCCTCAATGTGGGTCAGTACGATATCCTGATTGCCGGCCGGGGAAATCCATTCCAGTTTGTCGCCTACGGCAAATTTGTTTTTGACATCAACCTCAGCCAACCCGCTGCGGGTATCCAGACCGGTGATTTCACCGACGAACTGCTGCCGGTGGCCGCTGGAATATCCCTGCATATAATTTTGATATTCGTGGGTATGGTGACGGACATAAAAACCATCGGTATACCCACGCTGGGCCAGATTTTCCAGCACCCCCAATAACTCAGGATTAAACGGTATTCCGGCCAAGGCATCGTTTATGGCCTGACGATACACCTGGGCGGTGCGGGCCACGTAGTAATGCGATTTGGTGCGTCCCTCAATCTTCAGGCTATCCACGCCCAAGGTCACCAATTTGTGTACATGCTCCACGGCCCGCAAATCCTTGGAGTTCATGATGTAGGTTCCGTGTTCATCCTCCATCACCGGCATTAGTTCACCGGGGCGGTTTTCTTCTTCCAGAAAATAATCTTCATCCGCCAAAGGATGCCGCTGCTGCTGGCCACAGTCGGTCAAAGACTGGTTGAGATCATCCAGCGAAAGCCGCACCGCTCCCGGCACAAAATCCCCTTCTGCATTTTCGGAGGCTGGAGTCATGTCGTATTTCCAGCGGCAAGAGTTGGTACACGTACCTTGGTTGGGATCCCTATGATTGAAATAACCCGACAGCAAACACCGACCTGAATAGGCGATGCACAAGGCCCCGTGTACGAATACCTCTAGCTCCATATCCGGACACTGCTGACGAATCTCGGCGATTTCGTCCAGTGACAACTCACGCGACAAGATAATGCGCTGGATCCCGAAAGACTGCCAAAACCGAACCGCTGCAAAATTGACCGTATTGGCCTGCACCGACAAATGTATGGGCATATCAGGCCAGGCTTCCCGGGCCAACAGGATAAGCCCCGGATCCGCCATGATCAGCGCGTCAGGCTGCATGGCCACAATGGGAGCCAGATCACGGATAAAACTTTTAACCTTGCTGTTATGCGGCAACACGTTGGTAGCCAGATAAAACAAGCGTCCCAAATCATGGGCTTCGGCAATTCCTGTTGCCAGGTTACGCTCCAGAAAATCATTGTTCCGCACCCTGAGACTGTAACGAGGCAGGCCGGCGTACACCGCGTCGGCACCATAAGCCAGGGCATAGCGCATATTTTTCAGGGTTCCGGCGGGGGATAACAGTTCGACTTTTTGCATGGCGTACTCTAGGGAGGTGATAAAATTCCGGGTGATCGCGTCATCACGCCGTACTGAAATAAGGCAAACGCTAACCAATGACCGAGCATTCTACTCAGGATTTTACCTCAAGGCCCACCATGAATTACCCCACCCTCGAAACTTTTGTTGGCAACACACCGCTGGTTCGCCTGCAAAGGCTGCCCGGACACACCACTAATACGCTGCTGGCCAAACTGGAAGGCAACAATCCAGCCGGTTCAGTCAAAGACAGACCCGCACTCAGCATGATTAAACGCGCCGAAGAACGCGGCGAAATCAAACCGGGCGACCGCCTGATCGAAGCCACCAGCGGCAATACCGGTATCGCCCTGGCCATGGCCGCCGCCATGAAAGGCTACCGCATGACACTCATCATGCCGGAAAACATGAGCGTGGAACGCCGGGCCTCCATGAAGGCCTTCGGGGCTGAAATCCTGCTTACCCCGGCGGAAGGCAGCATGGAAGCCGCCATAGATCAGGCCCGATTACTGGAACAGGAAGGCTATGGCCGGATACTGGATCAGTTTGCCAACCCTGATAACCCCAGAGCACACTACGAAGGCACAGGCCCTGAACTCTGGCGCGACACCAAAGGGACGATAACCCACTTTGTGAGTGCCATGGGGACAACCGGAACCATCATGGGCACGTCAAGGTTTCTCAAAGAGCAAAACCCCGCCATTCAAATCATAGGGGTACAACCGGCGGATGGGGCCAAAATTCCCGGTATCCGTCGGTGGCCGGAAGCTTATCTGCCCAAAATCTGCGACTTCAACCGAGTGGATCGAATCCTGCCCGTCAGCCAGGCGGATGCCGAAGAAACCACCCGGCAACTGGCGATACAGGAAGGCCTGTTTGCGGGCGTTTCCTCGGGCGGGGCCGTTTACACCGCGCTGCAACTCTCGCGTGAACTGGAGCAAGCCGTTATTGCCGTCATCATCTGCGACCGGGGCGACCGCTATCTGTCTACCGGCATTTTTCCAGACTAAGAGAACGCCCCATGTCAAATGAACCATCCAGCCTTAATGCCGTAGTCCAGGCTCTGGGAATACCCCACATCCAGCGACACCTATTTTTATGCAGCGAACCCGGCAAGCCCAAGTGCTGCCCGACTGAAACGGGCCTGGCCTCCTGGGATTATCTGAAGCGTCGTCTGGAGGAATTAAACTTAACCGGCACCGGCGGGGTTTTCCGCACCAAAGCCAATTGTTTGAGAGTCTGCATGGAAGGCCCAATCGCCGTCGTTTATCCAGAAGGCATCTGGTATCGGAACTGCACCCCTGAAGTACTGGAACGCATCATCCAGGAACATCTCATTGGTGGCCAACCGGTAGAAGCGTATCGCATCCATACGGCGGCAACGCCGGGTTAGCCTGCGATTCCCCCAGTTGCCTTTCTTCACCTACAAAACCAAAGCTTGATCTGCGGAATAATGACTGAATCTCCTCGCCATACCGGAAAAATGGCGAGTACGCCTTTCGGTACAAACGATACGGCTAGCCTTGTCGTTACGTTATCCCTTTGCGTTCCATGGGCTAGAGCGTCGCCATCTTACGCGGCAAAGCCTGACCGGGTTATACTATTTCGCACCTTCGCTTGCCCTTCATTTGGAACTTAACACAAGCCTGGATCCCTCCCTAAAACCCGTTCATACCTCAGAGATCATCACCGTGAACCCTCGAAACTGGTCGTTCCTGTTTCTCGTATTACCTTTGATTGGACTGCTCACTGTCATGGATACCGGATTGGCGGCCCCACAAAACCCGGCCACCACACCCGAACCCCGCCCCCA
>JBPCSC010000355.1:0-1400 GCA_051007495.1 Methylococcaceae bacterium
TGCCATAATTCATCGAATATCTCAGTGGCAAAGCTTTGACCGGTGTCATGGGTATGTTGTAACCATAATGCTTCTGACTCTGCACGACTAAAATTACCCACACGCAGGGATTCAGCCTTGATATTAAACGCCGAACCACCGGTAATGATTTCCTGATGACTGGTGTGAATGCGGTAATCGCGTATATCCCGAACGCCGCAAAGAATGACACTTTGCGGGAAACGCGACGGGCGGTTTTGATATCCGGCCCTGACTTGGCGTAACAAGGCGATTAAGGTATCGCCGACCAGGGCATCGACTTCGTCCAGTATTAAAACGACCGGGCGAGTATCCAGGCTGCACCAGGCCTCCAGCATACCGGTTAATACATCATTAGGATTATCCGCCCTATGATGCTGCACCCAGGGTTCCATACGCGTTTCACCGGTGTCCAGACGAATCTGCCGGGCCAGGGCTTGAATAACCGCACCTATACCCAAGGCCACATCATGCCGGGCGGTTTGCGCGCCTTCGATATTCACATATACCGTACGGTATAATCCAGTCGCGTTCAGATATTTAACCAGGGCTAATAAAGAAGTGGTTTTGCCGGTTTGCCGTGGGGCATGGAGTACGAAATATCTTTTAGCCTTGATTAAAGCCACTACTTCCAGATGATCAATGCGTTTAAGCGGATCAATCATGTAGTGGTCTTCGGTGATGCAAGGCCCTGCGGTATTAAATTGTTTTTCGTCAGTCATAAGGGAATATCCTGAATAATCATGGTGACCCGTTGTTTGGAGTAGGGGGGATTGATTTTACCCGGTAAGACCCACCAAGGGATAATCCCGGTCGGCAAAGCCCAGCAATTCCACCCCGCTGATAATGTCTATACCTTCATCCAGACCATCATCCGTTCGCACATCCTGTACCGTCCAGGTATCACTGTCCTTGTCATAAATGATTTTGTACGCGTTATATTCTCCGGAATACGTCACCATATCCTTGCCTTCGCCTCCTTGTAATTCATCATCTCCGGCCCCGCCTTCCAGTTCATCGTCCCCACCCAGGCCACGCAGTAAATCATCCCCGCCACCGCCTAACAGCAGATTGGGTTGATCATTGCCGTCGATGATATTGGCCAGTTCATTACCCGTGCCGGCACGGGCTGTATCCAGTAATACCAATACCTCTATATTCGCGCCCAAGGCGTAATCGACTTTACTTTCCACTACATCCTGATCGCCATCCCGGGCCAACTCAACCAGAATATCCTCAGTACTGCTGACTTGATACGTATCGGAACCGTCACCGCCCACCAGACTATCCAGGCCACCACCGCCTAACAGGGTATCATCGCCGTCACCGCCCAGTATCGTGTCGTTGCCGTTCATACCGTCCAAAAGATTATCTCCGCTATT
>JBPCSC010000356.1:0-3422 GCA_051007495.1 Methylococcaceae bacterium
CCAACCACCCACCCCGAAGCACGCTACGGTACGCCTGAGATGGTTGAAGAAGTCAGAGCATTGTTGCGCAAGACTGAATTTACCCTGATTGCGATGGGCGGTCATGAGGACGGCATGATCGCGCTAGGTGCTACTCCTGAGCAAACCGCCCTTATGCTGATCAAGGCTCTCGCCCAGGCATTGGCTAGCCAACCCCGCGCCGCACCGGTTCGGAACAACTTAACCGATTGCGCACCAGAGTAGATCGACCCAGGTGCGTACCTATTTAGTGCGACTATCCCTGCTATGGTGCTTTAGTCGGTATATCTCCGTATGTGGCGTATTTTTTGCGCTTGTTTAGCCTCAATTTTCAATACGAGGCCTTACTATGGAGACTTTTCCTAACAGCAGCGATGTTCTATTTGTCCTTCTTGGTGCCATCATGGTGCTGGCCATGCACGCTGGTTTTGCTTTTCTTGAAGTCGGAACCGTACGTCGCAAAAATCAAGTCAATGCCTTGGTCAAGATTCTGGCAGATTTTGGTGTATCCACTTTGGCCTATTTCTTCATTGGCTACTATCTGGCCTATGGAATTCACTTCTTCCATGATGCCACTGAATTGGTGGCTGGCAATGGCTACGCACTGGTCAAATTCTTTTTTCTGCTTACTTTTGCTGCTGCCATCCCGGCTATCATTTCCGGTGGCATTGCTGAACGTGCCCGATTTTTTCCTCAGATCATCGCCACTTTTTTACTGGTGGCTTTGATTTACCCCTTGTTTGAAGGCATAGCCTGGAATCAGCGATTCGGCATACAGGAGTGGTTGACCGCGCAGTTCGGATTTCCCTTTCATGATTTTGCCGGTTCGGTCGTCGTGCACGCCGTGGGTGGCTGGGTCGCTTTGGGTGCCGTGTTATTGCTGGGGCCGCGCCGTGGTCGCTATCACAGGGATGGCGGCATCTCGGCTCATCCTCCGTCTAGCATTCCTTTTCTGGCTTTGGGCGCATGGATCCTGACCGTAGGCTGGTTTGGCTTCAATGTTATGTCGGCTCAAACCTTGGCCGCTGCCAGTGGTCTGGTCGCACTCAACTCGCTAATGGCCATGGTAGGAGGGACGCTCTCCGCACTGGCTATGGGTCGAAATGACCCCGGTTTCGCCTACAACGGTCCTCTGGCCGGGTTGGTGGCGGTATGCGCCGGTTCTGATCTCATGCACCCGATAGGTGCTCTGGTCGTGGGAGCCATAGCCGGTATTTTGTTCGTCTACCTGTTCACGCTGACGCAAAATCGCTGGAAGATTGATGACGTGCTGGGTGTTTGGCCTCTGCATGGGATTTGCGGTACCTGGGGTGGATTAGCGGCCGGTGTGTTCGGCCAAACCGCGTTGGGGGGGATGGGCAACATCAGTGTGCTTTCGCAACTCTTTGGCACGGTGCTGGGTATTGTCATCGCCTTGGCCGGAGGTTTTGCCGTATACGGTGGGTTAAAACGAGTGGTGGGATTGCGTCTTGATCCTGAACAGGAATTTGAAGGGGCTGATCTCACCATCCATAAAATCAGCGCGACACCAGAAAAGGAAGCCGGAGTGTAGCGGGCCAAATCTGTCCGGGGTGGCTTAAACTCTTGTATAATCCTCGAATTTTTACCCAGCTCTACAGCATCAGAGGACAGAATGGCAACATACAGTACCAGCGATTTTAAAGGCGGCCTTAAGGTGATGGTCGATAACGAACCCTGCTCAATTCTGGAAAATGAATTCGTCAAACCCGGCAAGGGTCAGGCGTTTAATCGAGTCAGACTCCGCTTTCTCCGTACCGGGCGCGTTCTGGAGCGCACCTTCAAATCTGGCGAAAGCCTGGAAGCCGCCGACGTGGCCGATATGGAAATGCAATATCTTTACAACGACGGTGAGGTCTGGCACTTCATGCAGTCAGACAGTTTTGAGCAATACGGTGCCGATTCCAATGCCGTAGGGGATACGAAAAAGTGGCTAAAGGAGCAGGATGTTTGCATGGTGACACTGTTCAACAATATGCCGATTGCCGTATCTCCACCCAATTTTGTGGAACTCACCATCACTGAAACCGACCCAGGCGTACGCGGTGACACTTCAGGGGGTGGGGGCAAACCGGCCACACTGGAAACCGGCGCGGTAGTTCGGGTTCCTCTGTTCATCCAGACTGGCGAAGTGATTAAAGTCGATACCCGCAACGGCGAGTACGTCTCCCGAGTCAAATAAGCTTCGCGTATATTCGCCAGAGAGGGCCGGATTGCTCCGGTCCTCATCACTCCTCCCCTTTCCCCCCTCTCTTTGCCTCATGCCTTCTGAACCGTCTCCTGACTGGTTTCCCACGGCCACTCTTCCCGTACTCAGGCAGCGTGCCGACATGATGGCCGCCATCCGCGCTTTTTTCGCTTCCAGGCAGGTTCTGGAAGTCGAAACCCCGCTGCTGTGTCAGGCCGGTGTCACCGACCCCCACTTACAGGCATTCACCACCGAGTATCAGATGCCCGGCATTCCAGGCAGCACCACGCTTTATCTGCAAACCTCCCCGGAATACGCCATGAAGCGACTGCTTGCCGCCGGGTATGGCTCAATTTTTCAGATCACCAAAGCCTTCCGCAACGAAGAAAGCGGACGGCAGCACAATCCCGAATTCACCCTGTTGGAATGGTATCGCACCGGTTTTTGTCTGTCGGATTTAATCACAGAAATTGACGCGCTAATCGGGAGCCTTTTCACAGAGCACCCCCCTCTTAACCCCAGTGAAACTCTTGAATACCAAGCGATTTTCGAGTTTTACCTCGGAGTAAATCCACTGACAGCTACGGTGGATGAAATGAAGACGGTTGCCCGACGACACTGCTTGCCTGATGCCGAA
This sequence comes from Methylococcaceae bacterium, assembly GCA_051007495.1. Taxonomy (GTDB): domain Bacteria; phylum Pseudomonadota; class Gammaproteobacteria; order Methylococcales; family Methylococcaceae; genus CAIVXW01. The sequence goes on from JBPCSC010000356.1 coordinate 2,862, forward strand.
TCCCTCTGTGGCCACTCCATACCGGAATGGCTCGACTACTTGTTCAGTATGCGGATACAGGCAGAATTAGGGCGCAACAGGCTGAGTTTTGTGCGGGGTTATCCGGCTTGCTTGCCCTCGCTGGCTCGTACACGATCGGTTGATACACGCATCGTGGAGCGGGTGGAGGTTTTTCTGGCGGGTATGGAACTGGGCAACGGATACGATGAATTGACCGATGCTCTTGAGCAGGAAATCCGTGTCGAGGCGGGTTTGCGTGAACGGATTCGGTTGGGATTAACACAACCCCAATCGGATCAGCGTCTGCTTGCGGCACTGCGTCATGGCATTCCTGATTGTTCGGGTGTGGCCTTGGGGCTTGATCGTCTACTGATGGCTCGCCTCGGATTCTCTTCAATAGACGAGACGATTTGCTTTCCGGTTCGTATCGCGTGATATGTTTCGAATGCTGGATTCGCTACATCACGGGTGCTGCGATGCCTGCATTGCCATCCCTGGAGCCTGGTTCCATCAGGCTCTGCGCAAAATAAATGTTCTGACCCTTCCCCTCTTGTTTTACTG
>JBPCSC010000357.1:0-6686 GCA_051007495.1 Methylococcaceae bacterium
GTACTGTTCTAACCTTATCTATCCACGCGGCCAAAGCCGAACCTTTCCCCATTTTTTGCAGACGCTCCCTGGATAAATCACAAGAATAGGTATATTCATGAGAGATATGCTGCGGCAGTAGATTCCTTATTTCTTTTTCAAATAATGCAAGACTGACCGATTCGATATCGGAGACACCAGCGATGCCGGGTGCTTTCTTTATACTCCATTTATAGGGTTTTTGCTCTTCCTGAACCTTGAGGCCAAATTTACCGGTATCTTTAATGTACTTGAGGTCTCGTTGCAGCATACGTTCGGGTATATCACTAAACCTGTGAAGACCGCGTATGTCGGCGATGGTGTATGTATGCTCATTCCTGCTAAGCAAAAGAAGCAACTCAAAACGACGAATCAAGGCATCTGCATAAGGGTGGTTGTCGGGTATACGGTTCATGGCAGGCATAAGCGTCTCCAGTGATGAGGTATGTGGGCGTTCAGGAAGCAAGCGGAAGCGGGCCGTTTGCTTTCTGGTGGCCATTGTAAGCAGCACCCATGGAGTGTGTAAGGGAAAAGAGGGGGAAGTGGCTGTACGGGCGGAACCGGCCATGTGGTGACCGGTAGTGCCTGAAGCTGTGGTGATGAGTAGCCGCCATTGCAGCGGCTGTAGTGATGTGGGCACTCTGGCCTTGTGCCCTGATAAGACCTGAGACTGCTTAGGATTCTATTTTTTGTGTGACGTACCGTGTGTAAAAGGCACCATTTTCAGTACAGAGAAAACGTGTCAGGCCAAAAGGTTTATAGGTTCTAATCAGGCTGAGTCGAACATGCCTTGGGAAACCGTCAAAACCGGGTTCTATATTTGCAATTGGACTATTATTTTCATCATGGCCAAAAACCGTAAGCAGTCTGGCACCAAATGCATTAGGAAGAATTTTATGTGTAAACGCTTCAGCGAATGTTCCCAATTTTGTTTGAATGACCTGACGCCTGAGTGTCAGAGTATAATTATTGTTTTGATGGCTGATGTTATAGTCGAATAATTCAGGAGCAAACGATATATAGTCGTATGGATTTGCGGAAAGCCTGAAAAAACGTTCTTCATTCTCATCTTGTGGATTCTGGGCTGGCACGGTTTCCAGAGGCAGCGTATTAACCTGGATTAACTGATTCAGTAGTGTACATAACTGATGGCCTTGCTTCATGGATATCCAGCCCAAATCATGAGTGCGTACACCAGTTTCAATTTCACTCCATTGAAAGCCTTTGGCATGCCCGGCCAAACCCAACAAAACCGAATAGAGTTCGGGTGTTATGCCCAGTTTGTCCAATGATAATTCTTGTTCTTGACCAGCAATACCTTTTTGCATGGATTCCAGACCAAATATCATACCTGGGTCATCATTATATACGCATTCATTCTGGTAGGAATCCTGCATCCCTTTTAACTCCCCTGCCAGTGAAGAATTCAGTTGCTGAAAGTGATTCACCACTGCCGGTATGTTTATTATGCTGGAACCCGCACGGTTGTGACCAGCCACTACTTCATCCACCGTACACAGCAAAAAATCACCAGGGCGTTGTGCCATTTGTTCCTGCAACATCAAATAACCCACGGTAGTGAGTTCAATGCTATACAAAGTAATAAAGTATAGTGTCTGGGCGTAGTGTGGTGCCCCCCCCATGCCCGTTTGCCAGGGGTTTATATTGATCCAGTGGCTGGCCTGGTAATGTGTATTGATCTCCAGCCCGGCCTCCTCCTTAAATTCACGACTTAAGGCTCTATCCAGGGTGGCATTCAGTTGGGCCGCCTCACTCAATTGACTGGATTGTATAAATTCCAGTTGTTCATGACTGCTATTAAACTGACTGAGTAAATCCTGAGGTAAATCCTGAAGCTTGACCCGACCACCAATAAATCCAAAATGATTGGCATGTTCACTGGCTTCCCGCTTATAGAACAGGAATTGTTCGCCCAGTTTGATGACACCCCACGCGACATAAATAAAACGTATGGGTTCAACACTGGAATTGTCTCTTGCCCGGCGATCTTCCAATTCAATCAATACTTTCTTTTGCTTTTGGAATTGACCATCAGCATTCTGACCGAGATTGGTGTGCCAGAACTCCGTGGGGAATAATTTTTGACCGGACGCGAGGATATGCAGTATGGAAGTGGCGCATAGTTGGGCCGAATGTGAAACGAATCGCCATTTACGATTGGCCAGTTCATCCGGGCACAGCAGAGAAGCACTTGTAAACAGTGTTTCCGTCATATCCAGTGTGGCGTCTATGCTTTCATTACACTCATCGGGCAGTGTACTGGCGAGTTTCTGCTTCATCGTATCTCTGGGAACAACGGATGAAAAGTTATCCTCTTCCGAATGCCTTGGGAGTAGCGGTATGAGTTGCTTTAACAGGTTATTTATTGGCATATGGTGTTTGTTCTGTTCAGTTGAAATGACACAAAATATAACTCTACAGGACAGGCGGCTGTTCATGCAAGAGCGTTACACGGCAAAAGCCCCTGTTTCCCCTTGATTTCCCCCTGATTGGCTCGTTTCCCCCTGATTTCCCGTGACTCGAAAAGACCGTTCTTATATAGTGGCCGCATTCCGACCTGTTTGCCTTTCTGTAACCCGCCAGATTCGTGAGGAATACATTATGCCCGAGCAAAATCATTTACTTCATAGTACTGCCCAGCCGTTTTATGCCGCGCCTTCCTTGCTGGCTGAAACCAATCCCTTCTTTATAATGGAAGATGATGCCTGGTTGCCAGAGCACAACTCCTATTACGAATATGCAGATGATGCAATAGTACGCGACCTGACACCCTCAATACCCCAGGTGCCTTCGATACCCAAGGTGAGCACGGTTCCGGCACTGCCTGATCCCGTCACCGACGATGAGGAGGATTCAGATGATCTCTCCACACAGGCCGGTTTTTTATATGATGAGTGCAGCCTGGATTCTTATATCGAGACGGATGATGGATTTTTTTATTCCCCTGACATGGATAGTTCTGATACCTATTACGACAGACCCGATATCGCGCCTGATTTTCATGATCTCATAGGAGCGGACTATGATGAGGATACCCGTTATGAAGAGTTTAATTACGAAATCGCAACAGGAACAGTATCCCGCTACCGATGTGCAAAAGATGCGGCCACGGATTTAGTTTTGCGTATAGGCTGGGACAGGGATGGCATAGACATTCTTGCCGCTGTGTTTTGTCGATATGGCTGGGGGTCCACCAAAAAGGTGCTTACTCCTTTCCTGGAAACTGGCCTTCGGCCAGAAGTTCTGCAAATGGCGGATCAGGTCAGGGAATTATGGGCTTCGTATCCGGCATTTTCGCTGTATTTTACTCACCATCAGGGTTTTAGTTCGCGTCAAGGGTATTTATCCTGGACAATAGCCATAAAACTGGTATGCAGTTTTGGAAACTACCCGGACATGGATGAAATAGAGGCTCTTCTGTTTGAACTGTATGATCACTGGGTAAATGACCTGAACTTGATCAGTGAATACTTATGCTTTCAGAATTATCTGGCCTACCGGACTGGATGGTCTCAAGCCGGCATGTACGGCTCACCCTGGCTGATTCTTGAACCTGAAATCCATATAGGTGACTGCCCGGCACATGATTATTATTATGAGGAAGATAACCGAAGCATGGCCAGGGAATTATTGGAACTCGGCTATGATATAGAGAGTATGGACATCTCCGCCATGCGTATTACCCACCCCAGAAAACACCGTTTTGAAACCAAAGAGAGAGGCTAAGCATGAGAGCTAATTTACCCCCCATTACCGGATGCCTGGTGAGACATGCTGTTACTCAAGAACAGACTGGACAGGTTTTGCAGAGTAGCAGCACAGGCGACGGCGAACCCAAGGCACAGGTTCAATGGTTTACGAACCATAAAAAGGAATGGATTCCGGTATCCAGGCTGATGTCGGGGTTAAAGACTGGCATGTACGTGCAGGATACGCCTCGATCCCATGTAAGAAAAACACTGGGGCAGGGCTATGTTCGGGCAATGAATGTGCTTGGCGGCAGCGAACTGGCTTTGGTGGAATTTCCCGCCAGCGGTGCTCGCCTCTGGTTACCGATTGAAAACCTGAAACCCATTTCAACGTATAAATCCTGTCTGGCCAAAAACCAGTTTGGCCCTGCTGGAAATGCAGAAAACTTCAGGCTCCGTACCCTGGCTCATGGACTACAACAGTGGAATGAAAACACCGGGGCATTATCCAAACTGGATATTGACCCTTTACCCCATCAAATCCATCTGGTACATCATATACTCAAATCAGGTAATCTGAACTGGCTGATTGCGGATGACGTTGGTCTGGGGAAAACCATAGAAGTAGGTATGTTGTTGTCTGCACTGATGCTGAAAAAAACATTCAAACGTGTCTTGCTGATTACACCGGCAGGCCTGGTGAATAACTGGAAAGAGGAATTACACCATAAATTTGGCCTCAGTAATTTCAGGATTTATGGCACTGACTTCATGATTAATGAACCGCGAGACTGGAATCATTATGATCAGGTTATCGCCTCAGTAGATCTGTTGAAGCTCGATACACATAAGCTCAAACTCATGCATGCCGGTGACTGGAATCTGGTTGTATTTGATGAAGCCCATCGATTAGGGCGAGCCCGCTATGGTGCAAAATTAAAAACCAATGATCGGTATCAACTGGCTGTCACGCTCAGGAAACGGGCTGAATCCATTCTTTTGTTGTCGGCCACACCACACCAGGGTAACAATCATAAATTCGCAGCCTTGCTGGAACTCATACGCCCGGAATGGCGCAAACAGATTGCTGATTTGAGCCTTAATCCTGATATTTTGAATAAAATGGTTTTTCGGAATAATAAAGCCAAAGTGACGGATGCCAATGGCCGGCTGATTTTTGCCGGAAAAGTAACTCATGCCATTGATATTCCGCGTAGCCAGGAGGAACAGCACTTTGATCAATTACTCCGGGCGTATTTAGCAAACGGTTATAATGCCGGCGTAAATGCCCAGCCCAAAACCAGAACGGCCATAGGTTTTGTGATGACGGTGTACAGGAAACTGGCAGCCTCCAGTATTGCGGCCATAGAGCAGGCTTTGTCCCGGCGTGTGCAGAAATTGCAGGATACCCATCTGACGCGCCTCTCCATGGTTAGTCCAGGTGAACAGGAAGATAGCCCTTATGAGGGAGAATGGGAGGAATCGGTCTCTACCGGAGAGGGGCATGAATTTTTTAATGGCGAAATGACTGCGCTTACCGGTCTGATAGCTGCTGCAAGAACTTTACTAAAAACCGATCAGAAAATGCTTGCCTTCCTGGATAACATTATTTCAGGAATCCTTAACTCAAACCCCAATGAAAAGGTTTTAATTTTCTCTGAGTACCGGGGAACCCAGAATTATATCGCCGAAGCCCTGCGGCAGCGTTACCGAGCTGAGTCAGTCGATTTAATTCATGGCGGCATGAACCATCAGGAGCGAGAACAGGCTATTGCTCACTTCGAGGATGAGGGGCAGTTTCTTATTTCCACTGAAGCCGGTGGTGAAGGTATCAATCTTCACAAACAATGTCATGTGATGGTTAATTTCGATCTGCCCTGGAACCCTATGCGGCTGGTACAGCGGGTAGGACGGCTGTATCGTTATGGTCAGAAAATCCCGGTTGTCGTATTTAATATACATTCCAGACAGACCCTGGATGCAGACATCATGAATACCCTGTACGCCCGTATCTCGAGTGTAGTCAAGGATTTGTCACCGATGGGAGGGGATTTTTGTGATCAACTGGGAGATGACATCGTGGGCCAGATGGCGGATATGATGGATATCGAGTCGATATTGAAAGACGCCATATCTGGTCAAGGTGCCCAGCTTGATTACGAAATAAAAACGGCCCTGGAGCGTGCGGAGCAGTCAAGGACACAACAAATGGAGTTATTCAAGCATTTTGCCAGTTTTGATCCTGAAGAAACCCGAGATGAATTTAAACTCAGATCTGAACATTTAGTATCGTTTGTAGACGGCATGATGAAGAAACTGGGGATTGAACTGATAGAAAAACATCATCAGGGATCAACCTGGGATATTCGTTTACCTGATGCGGTGCAGGCTGATTTGTATATGGGAACCCGTCAACGCCTGAAGATCACTTTTGACAGGGAACTGGCCATACGCCGCAGTGAACTGCAAATGATGGATTTCAATTCTCCCTTGTTGTTATACATGATACAGACGGCTAAAAAATACAGTTTTGATGGGCGGGTGGCTGCGTTGCGGGATATATCCGGATCAGCCCTGTCTACGGCCCTGTTACGTTGGCAAAACGATCAGGGTGAACGGATGCGGGAAGAATTCATAGCCGCCATGATTATGGATAATGGCCGTGCAGTTGCCAATCCACCAGAATTTTTAGACTGGCTATTGCGCCCGGCTGAAGACGGTTCGGTTAGTGATATGAATATAACCAGGGCCGACAGTATCATGAAGGCCTCAGATACGGTATTTGATCACCGTCTGGCAGAGCTGTGTAATCAGGATTTGCATCCTGAGAACCGGGAATGGATCAGCGTGGGATGTGTGTAGAAGGCTAGAGTATCCCGTTGCGGTGCGTAAGGGATACGCACCGTAACGGGCAGGATGTGGGGAGGTGTTATAATGGCCGCCGACTCGATAATACTC
>JBPCSC010000358.1:0-2105 GCA_051007495.1 Methylococcaceae bacterium
CATTAGAAGTAGCCGAGGCTGCTGTGTTATCTGAGGTAATACTTTGTGCATCACCGGCAGTCGGCACAGAAATAGATGCCCCGGTTCCAGGCAACACAAAATCAGCCACCGCGCCTGAGGTCAAAGCACTTATAAATTCCAGGTTATTGGTAATACTGGCAGCCAGTACATCACCATTACTGGACCCGACCGTAAAGCCGGATATGGAATCGGCGGAATTACCTGTAGTCAATACCACAGTATCAGTGGCAGAAACCGTTTCCGTTAAATCAATACTGTCCGCACCCGCACCACCGATAATACTGTCAGACCCATTACCCCCTTTTAGCGTATCAATTCCTGCACCGCCTGTTAAAGTATCATTCAGGCTGGAACCCACAATCTGGCTACCCGTTGTTAATGCGGTCACGTTTACAGCAAATCCAGTCATGCTGGACGCATCAAGATTTTCCATATTTTGATATTGGATAAGGGGTGCGCCAGATACCGATGTTGCAGAGATCATGGTTAAATCAAAGCTCATATCGGCAGAAGCAGCACCGGTCAATATCAAGGTATCCGTACCCGCACCCCCATCGACACTTACAGTACCTGATAAAGGATTGGTGGCATTGATGGTCAGGGTATCATTCCCTGCTTCCCCCATGAGTGTGTCATTGCCCGCACCTCCTACTAAACTATCATTACCCGCACCACCCGTTATGGAATCGTCTCCACCTGCACCTGTCAGAATATCATTACCTGCTCCACCAATCAGCGTATCCGCCAGATCACCAGTCGTCAGGGTTGAACCTGACGCTCCCGCAGTAAGATTATATTGCAAACCAGATCTGAACAATTCTACATCTACAGCAGAAGAAAAACTGATCGCAATATCCCCAGCATCAATCCATAAGCTATTTGCATTCATATCGATCAAGCCAACAGACGTTTTAAAACTACCTGCATTGCCAGTGTCAAATAAACCGGGAGTACCTACGGCAGTATGAGTACCATGAACAAAAGTGCTGACATTGGTAGCGACAATACGCACGATATCCGTACCCAAACCAAAGGTACTATCCAGGATATCCTGGCCGGTATCATTGCCGTTACCCAATACCGAAACCGGGCTTGAATCCGAACGGGTGCCGACCACGGCGTTGATTATGACGGTATCCGTGCCGGTTCCTGCAATAATGGAATCAACACCGCCATTACCGGTCAGGGTGTCGTTGCCCGCTCCACCTCTCAAGGTATCATTCCCGGCACCGCCTGAAATTGAATTGGCTCCATCAAAAAGAGTAGCGGATACCTTAATGGAATTAGTACTCAATAACAGATGTGCATCAATGTTGACAGCATAGGTATTAGATACTGTAGGTGTTGCATCAATAATCTCAATGTCACCAAGAGTGCCATTATTGTCCGCATCAGCAGTTGAAACCATGGAGTTATCCAGGGTTATTGTCGTATCCGCCGTATCAGCATCCAGAGACACAACATCAATATATTTGATGTTGGCGAAATCGGTGAAGTTATATGCCCCTGAAGCCCTTAAAAGCAGCGTATCATCAGTCGATTGCTCTAATGTTCCATTAAGAGTTTCAGCCTTGGTTACCTGAGAAGTATCAGTATAAACAAACACATCAGCACCCAACCCACCCGTCAAGGTATCCACCCCGGCACCACCAATCAAGGTATCACCCAGTCCACCGGTTGTTATAGTTGAAGCGGTTGAAGCAGCAGTAAGATTATATTGTAAACCCGATCTGAACTTGGTGACATCCACTGGTGCAGAAAAACTTACAGCGATATCTCCTTTATCTGTCCATAAATTATCGTTATTCAGATCAATGAGCGCAGTTAAATTAGTGAAACTACCCACAGAACCATCATTTTTATTTCCCGTTGCAGTGCCTAGAGTAGTATTTGTGCTGTGACTGAACGTACCCACTTTGGTAGCCTGTATCAGCAGAACATCAGTACCCTGGGTAAAAGTGGCGGCCAGAATATCCTGCCCCTTATCATTATTGTTTCCATCTACCGTCACGCGACTCGAATCCGAATACGTTCCCACCTCTGCTGATAGAATGACGGTATCCACGCTGGAATCACTACCAGGG
>JBPCSC010000359.1:0-1340 GCA_051007495.1 Methylococcaceae bacterium
ACTGGATGCAGGGGATGGGAGGTAGCCTGGATGTCGGTCAGTGGTAGGGCTAAGTTTATAGCCAGCCTGAAATCAAGCTGCGGCATAATACCCGTATGCGGGTATTAGAATTACACCTTGAAGCCAAAATCTCCAAAATAAAAAGCGATACGGTTAAATGGGTTTCAGGCTTTATATTACCCTCAACCAGAGGGTGGGTGCGTATGCCAGGGCCTTACAGACTGTGTACGGCTTCAGGACCCATTATCGACATCTTGTAGCCCTGCCGCGCATAAAAGAATGCCCCGATACGACACGAAATGACGAGATGTCATTTTAGAATGCCTCTTGAACGTACACACAAACTGGAATAGGCCTGACAGGTCATAGCCTGTGACCACCATGACCGGTTTCAACGCCACAAGAGGGTTTGCCCGTGAATATCAAAGATACCTTTATAAAACTGACCGAATATACTTATCCCCACGGACACGAGCATAAGTTAAAATGCTTTTTGCCCGCGAGTACACAGGCAGATGAATTTGGTAACTATTTTCTGAAGATACCCGGGAGCCAGATTATGTTCACCTGCCATCTTGATAGTTGTACCAACCGGTATCAGAAGGTCAATCATGTCATGGATGATCGCTGGATTAAAACCGATGGCAGCACAATACTCGGTGCTGACGATAAAGCCGGTATGACCGTATTGCTCTACATGATGGAAAAAAACATTCCGGGTTTGTATTATTTCTTCGTGGGTGAGGAAGTGGGTGGGGTTGGATCCTGTGCTTTGTCAATACATCGTGATTTTTCCCGCTATAAAATGTGTGTATCGTTTGACCGGCGTGGGTATACTTCCGTCATTACTGAACAGATGTTTGGTCCCTGTTGTTCCTCCCGGTTTGCACTGGCGTTGTCCACGGCATTAAATAATACAAACCCTGGGTTCAATTTTGCTCCTGATCCTGCCGGTATATTTACAGATTCTATCTTTTTTATGGATTCCATACCGGAATGTACCAATATCTCGGTAGGTTATTTTGCTGAGCATGGCACGGATGAATGTCAGGACATTGTCTTTCTGGAAGCCTTATGCCGTTCGGTGGTTGAAGTGAACTGGTCATCACTGCCGGTTGAGCGAAAACTCAAATAACCGGTTTATCCTGAAAAATACAGGATTGAAAAAGGTTATTTTTATATTTTGATTAAATTGACAGGCCGTCAGTCGATGCTTATCGAAGAGAGTGATAAAGCAGTTCATCCAAACCCTGTATCGCCTCGTTGATCATCTGTTGGGGTTGATGTATTCCCCGTGTGATTAACGGGGCACTCAGGGCCAGGCGCAGGGCGGATAGATT
>JBPCSC010000360.1:0-4637 GCA_051007495.1 Methylococcaceae bacterium
GCCTTGCAGGTATAGCGTCCGTGCAGGATGAGCAAATGATGGGCATCCTGGCGGTAGATTTTCGGCGTGTGTTTTTCCAGCTTCCGTTCCACTTCCAGTACGGTTTTGCCGGATGCCAGACCGGTGCGATTCGCCACCCGGAAGATATGCGTATCCACCGCAATGGCAGGCAACCCGAAGGCCGTATTCAATATGACATTGGCCGTTTTGCGGCCTACTCCCGGCAAGGCTTCCAGTTCGGGTCGCGTGGCCGGCACCTGCCCCTGATGCCGCTCCATGAGTTGCCGACACAGTCCCAGCAAATGGCGGGTTTTATTGTTGTACAGGTTGATGGTCTTGAGGTACTCCCTCAAGCCCTCCTCACCCAAAGCCAACAGTGTTTCAGGCGTGTTCGCTACCGGAAACAACCGGGCGGTTGCCTGATTGACACCCTTGTCGGTGGCCTGTGCAGACAACACCACCGCCACCAGCAATTCAAACGTTGAAGCGTAAACCAGTTCGGTGGTGGGATTGGGTATGGCCGCTGCCAGTCGCTCGAAAATGTGCCGGCGGATGAGCGTGTTCATGGGGAAGACGGCTTCCGGCTTCGTGCGGCCACGGCATTTCTGAGGGCGATCATCAACCCCAGCACGATGAACGCGCCTGAAGGCAGCACCGCCAGCAAAAAACCTTCATACGGGCCAAACAGGCTAATGCCCAGCAGGGTTCCTCGTCCCAACAACTCGCGGATTGCGCCCAACGTCACCAATACTCCACTGAATCCCAGGCCCATATACAAACCATCCAGCCCGGCTTCGCGCACGGCATGGCGCGAGGCATAGGCTTCAACCCGCCCGAGTATGGCGCAGTTGGTGACGATCAAGGGAATGAACAAGCCCAGAGTCTGGTGCAGATCAAACCAGAATGCCTGCATTAGAAGATCGATTGAGCTTACGTTGACGGCGATAATCAACACAAAAAGTGGAAGGCGTATGGAGGGGATGATCTGCCTGCCCAGTGTGGCGATCAAGCTGTTTGAAATGACCATCACTACCGTGGTGGCGAGGCCCAGGGTCAGGCCGTTTAACAGGCTGGTGCTAACGGCCAGCAACGGACACAAACCCAGCAAAGCCACCAGGGCCTGATTGTTGTGCCAAAGCCCTCGGGCGGCAATTTCTTGATGAGCAGATGTAGACATGGATGGATGCAGGCGTGACGGTGAACCGCGATGGTACAAACCGATGCCGAGCGGCACAAGAGGGAGGAAGCCATGTTATTTTTCTAAGGCGGAGACACCGATGCACCTACATGAATATCAGGCCAAACAATTATTGGCCGAACACGGCATACCGATACCATCGGGATTGCCGGCCCGTTCCGGGGCTGAAGCCCGGACGGCCGCCTTGCAACTGGGCGGTACCGCCTGGGTCATCAAGGCTCAAGCCCACACCGGAGGACGCGGTAAGGCCGGCGGAGTCATTAAGGTAGACGATCTCGATGCCGTGTCATCCGTAACCCAGGCCATGTTGTCTTCCCGATTGATCACCGCGCAAACCGGCGAGGCCGGGTTACCCGTGGATGCCGTGCTGGTCGAAGCCCTGACCCCATACACCCGTGAGCTTTACCTGAGCGTGTTGCTGGATCGCAGCCAGGCCCGCATGGTGTTCATGGCTTCGCAGGCCGGAGGCATGGATATCGAAGAGATCGCGGCCCACCATCCTGAACGCATACTCACGCTGGCGGTAGATCCCCTGCATGGTTTGCAGGCGTATCAATGCCGGGAAATCGGCTTTGCACTGGCCTTGTCGGCCCAGGCCGTCACACGGCTTACGGGCCTCATGCTCACTTTGTATCGCTTGATGGGCGACCTGGATTGCCACCAGATCGAAATCAATCCGCTGGTTTTGACCGCAGACGACCAACTCATGGCTCTGGATGTCAAACTGGAAGCCGACGACTCTGCCCTGTACGCCCATCCGCAACTATCGGCCTGGCGTGATATCCGGCAAGAAAATGAACGAGAAGCCCGTGCGCGGGAATTGGGTTTGAGCTACGTCTCTCTGGGAGGGCAGATTGGCTGCATGGTAAACGGAGCCGGTCTGGCCATGGCCACTCTGGATGTCATCACCCTGCACGGGGGGCATCCGGCCAACTTCCTGGATGTAGGTGGAGGGGCCACCGCTGAAAAAGTGGCCGAAGCCTTCAAGCTGATCCTCTCTGATGACGGAGTGCAGGTCGTGTTGGTCAATATATTTGGCGGCATTGTACGTTGCGACCTGATTGCCGCCGGTTTGGTCGCCGCGTTCCGCGAGGTAGGCGTAGCCGTTCCGGTGGTGGTGCGGCTGGAAGGCACAAACGCTGCCGCAGGGCGACAGTTTCTTAATGAGTCTGGGTTGGCCTTGATTACGGCCGATGATCTGGACGATGCCGCCACCAAAGCCGTGGCCGCGGTGCATGTATGAGCATATTGATTAACGAACACACCCGGGTGATTTGCCAGGGCTTTACCGGCAAGCAAGCCACCTTCCATTCGGGGCAATGTCTGGAATATGGCACTCGGCTAGTCGGCGGCGTCACACCCGGACGGGGTGGCCAGACGCATCTGGGATTGCCGGTATACGACACGGTGAACCAGGCCGTCCGTGCGACCAACGCCACCGCCAGCATGATTTACGTTCCACCGCCGTACGCGGCCGATGCCATACTGGAAGCCGCAGCAGCGGGCATTGAACTGATCGTCTGCATTACGGAGGGAATTCCCGCCTTGCAGATGATGCGGGTCAAAGCCATTCTGGCCAAAACCAGCAGCTTGCTCATAGGGCCTAACTGTCCTGGCATCATTACGCCCGGGGCCTGCAAAATCGGCATCATGCCGGGCTTCATCCATCAAAAAGGCCGTATCGGCATCGTGTCCCGTTCAGGCACGCTCACCTATGAAGCCGTACACCAGACCACCCGGGCGGGCTTGGGCCAGAGTACCTGCGTAGGGATAGGCGGTGACCCAATCAAAGGCATGGATTTCATCGACGTGCTGGCCCGTTTTGAGCGGGACGAACAAACCCAAGGCATCATCATGGTGGGTGAAATCGGCGGGCAGGCCGAGGAAGAAGCGGCTGAATACATTAAAGCCCATGTCACCAAGCCGGTGGTCGGGTACATCGCCGGGCTAACCGCCCCACCGGGAAAACGCATGGGCCATGCCGGAGCCATCATATCGGGAGGTAAAGGAACCGGATCCAGCAAAGTAGCCGCCTTGCGTGCCGCCGGCATAGACGTAGTCGACAGCCCCGGTCAGATGGGGGTGCGTATGAGTGCCTTGCTGGCCCCGGAGGGGTGAAGAGGCAAAGCATGCTTCCTCTATGCCCTGTTCGCCACGCGGCAACACAGGGCCTTAGCCCGTCACCTGGCCGGGTGTCTGTCCAGTCCGGGCGAGATCAGTTCCGGGTTGAACCGCCTTGAGGTTTGTGGTCTAAATCCGCCGTCTGAACGTATACGGTACCGGAAGACATCTGCTATCTTTTCAAGCCCGGCCTTGCCGGATCACCTGCCCATAACATCAATACAAAAAAGAGGAGAACACTATGCCGCTGATCATTTCAATCCTGCTGACCATGGGTGTCATGTTTTGGTTTTACAAAACCGCTGAACGCTTGGGTTCCAAGTCCACACAGTGGGCCGCCGCCGGTGCCATTGCCTATCAAATCCCGGCCTGGGCGTGGATGCTGTTGGTGTCCAAGCCCTATCTGCAAAGTCTGCGAGGGGCCAACAAAACCAGCATGATGTCCATGCTGATCGGCCATTCCTGGATACTGGTCGGTATCGTCACGGTGTTGATCGTGTACAAATTTTTCCTGCTCAAAACCACGGTCAAGGCTGAGGAATGACCTCCCTGACCACCCCACACGGGTAAGCCGTACACGTTCAGCCCATTCCCGCCTCGCGTCGGAAGGGCTGAACGTATACCGCCAACACCAGCCGTTTGTACGCTCATGCCCGCCACATTGATTCCCCCCGTGTCCTCTCCGCTGCTTAGCGTTTCCGATCTCTCCGTGGCCTTTTATCAAGGATCATCCACCCAAACCGTGGTGGATACGGTGTCTTTCCACATCGCCCCTGGCGAAACGTTTGCCTTGGTGGGGGAATCCGGCTCCGGCAAATCCATCACCGCGCTGTCAGTGCTGAGGCTGCTGCCCGTGAATGGCCGAATACTCGGCGGTTCGGTCAGTTTGTCGGGTACCTCGCTGTTTCATCTGACCGAACACGCCATGACCCGCGTACGCGGTGGCCGTATCGGCATCATTTTTCAAGACCCTTTAAGTGCGTTAAACCCGGTCATGTCAGTAGGCAAGCAACTGGGTGAAGTGTTGACGCTACAGACAGGATTACGCGGCAAACTCCTTCAGCAACGTATTCTTGAGTGGCTGGATCAGGTGGGCTTGCCCCACCCGGAACAGCGTCTTTTCCTCATCAGTTGTCAGGCGGAATGCGGCAGCGGGTGATGATCGCCATGGCCTTGGCCGGCGAACCCGAATTGCTCATTGCCGACGAACCCACCACCGCCCTGGATGTCACGCTGCAAGCGCAGATATTGAACCTGCTCAGCCGTTTGTGCCGGGAAAAAAACATGGGGCTGTGGCTGATTACCCACGATCTGGGCA
>JBPCSC010000361.1:0-5234 GCA_051007495.1 Methylococcaceae bacterium
GCCGTACGGATCTCCAGTTAGTAGTTTCCACATCGGGTCGCTTTTCTTATCGACGCAGCAGGATTCGGATATGACTGCGCAGATTCCCCGCATCACACCGCCGAATCGGGTTCGTTAACCTACAAACTGCCCGCTCGCTTTCCCCCCGCCATTCAGCGAGTTTCAGCTTAGGAGTAATGGCATTCTCCTGTCTGGACTTTCACTATACTGTCTGTGCGCCCTCACGGGCGCACATAGGTGCGAATAAATTCGTACTGACGGAACACAACACAGGAACACCCACTTTGTTTACGCGCTACGGGTTCACAGGCCCATTAGTGATCCCGCAATGTTTTCTGCCAGGGTTTCTGTGGGTACACAAAAGTCTAATCGGTGGCTTTTTTAGTGTAACTGCCCTTATTAGGGTGGAGCCTGATTTCCTTGATGACATTATTATCCATGCGGGTAATTTCCAGATAAAACCCGAGTAACTCCAGACAGGTGCCCGGTGACGGTATGGTTTCCAGGTATTCGATGATGAGGCCGTTTAAGGTTTTAGGCCCTTCTGTAGGTAATGCCCACCCGGTATGCCGGTTGAGTTCCCTAAGGCTGATGCCGGCATCGACCAAATAACTGCCATCCTTCTGCCGGCGGATTTCAGGGTGCTTTTCAGAGGAAAATTCGCCCACAATCTCCTGTAACAGATCTTCCAAAGTGACCAAACCGATCACATCGCCATATTCATCCACCACCAAACCAAACCGTATGCTTTCCTGCTTGAAGGTCTGTAATAACTGAGGCAGAGACATATTCTCGGTGAAAAAATGGATTTTGGTGACGATGTCGGTAAGCCGCTCCCGGGTAAATTCGCCTTGGGTCATGGCGGTTAATACCTTACGCAAATGCACAAAACCATAGACCGAGTCGATACTCTTGCGGTATACCGGAAGCCGGGTATGGCGGCTATTGAGAATTAAAGCCTTGATGTCTTCAATGGGGTGTTCAAGATCAATACCTGTAATTTCATTCCGTGGAATCATAATATCTCCCACTGTGGCCGATTCCAGGTCGAGTACGCTGATGAGCATACTATGGTAACGATCCGGTATAACGGCACTGGCTTCGGCCACCAGGGTGCGTAACTCTTCCCGACTCAGGGCGGGATGCGTATCGTGGTCGTATCGAACCCCCACCAGCCGTAATAAGCCGTTGACCACGATATTGACCACCCACACAATGGGGTAAAACACGCGGAGCAGGGGGCTGATGATCCAGGCTGCCGGATAGGCCACCCGATCCGGATTGATGGCGGCCAGGGTTTTAGGTGCGACTTCGGAAAATATGAGTATGGCCAAGGTCAGCAGACCTGCGGCCGGGGCGATGGCGTTTTCTCCGAACAGGCGTATGGCCAGCACGGTAGCAAGTGAGGAAGCCATGATGTTGGCGAAGTTGTTACCCAGCAATATAAAGCCTATGAGGCGGTCGGTACGCTGTAGTAACGCATGAGCCCGGATGGCACTGGTATGTCCTTGCTTGACCCGGTGCAGGAGTCGGTAGCGGTTTAACATCATCAAGGCCGTTTCCGACCCTGAAAAAAAAGCAGACAGCAATAGCAGTGCGACGAGCGAACCCGTGAGCAGGCTTATGGGTATGTCGTTCAAGCGGGAGTATCTCCATCTGATGCAGGTTGGGGCTTTGTAATGGGTGCAAAGCCCTCTTGTCAAGGTTGCTATTCCCTACAATTCAAGCAAAGCCGCTTCAGCCACCAAACCGGGGCCAAAACCCAACAGCAGACACAAGCCCTGGGCTTTTGCCCGTTTGAGCGCGTCGAGTATGAACCACACCGTCGCCGATGACATGTTGCCATGGTGTTTGAGTACTTGGCGGGACGCAGCCAGGTCGGTTTCCTTGAGATTCAAAGCCTCGGCCACGGCGGTGAGGATTCTAGGCCCACCGGGATGTACGGCCCAGTGGGTGATGTCGGCCAGGTTGAGTCCTTGAACGCTTAGCCACGGTATGAGCCAGTCGGCCAGGTTTTGCCGTATTAGCCCGGGTACTCGGGTGGATAAAAACATCTCAAAGCCGTGATCTCCTATCTGCCAACTCATGTCTTCATGACTGTCCTGAATCAAACAGGAACCGCTACGCACCCATGACCAACCTGCCTCTGGGGCGGCCGATCCGATGACCACCGCGCCGGAACCGTCGGCAAATAGCGCGTTTGCAGTGATCTGGCCGGGTTCCGGGCTGTATTGAAAATGCAGGCTGCACAACTCTGTACAACAGAGCAATACCTTGGCATCAGGATGGGCGGCCACCAGGGCCGTTGCCAGTTGCAAACCATTAAAGCCACCGTGACACCCCATAAAGCCTATCGAATAACGCTCTATGGTGGAGCTTAGGCCTAAGCGCACGATGAGTTCATAATCCATGCCCGGTGCAAAAAAACCGGTGCAACTCACCACAACCAAATGGGTGATGTCTTTGGCCGACAAGCCAGGCAAGGTGTGGGCCGCACCGGACAGTGCCAGACGACAGGCGGATTCGGCCAGAGGCGGCGCTTCGTTACGGTAACGCAACATGCGCTGGGCCGTGCCCGGTTGGCCTTCCGGGTGGGGTGGATAAAACCAGTGCATGCCGCAGCCTTCAGGCTCGGGCCGAATCAACACGCTGCTGCGGGTTTTGGCCTGGGTGCGTCGATACAAGACCGCTACGCTGCGGGCCGCTTCTGCACTTAAACCCAGGCAATCTATGGCCATACGAGCGGCTACGCCCTGATCCAGACGATGGGGCGGAACGGCTGTGCCGATTCCCAATAATGTGATGCTCATGATCGGTCAGATTCCTGTATGGCTGGAGTTGAGGGTGCGGATCAGGGGGTAAGCCAGACCGGGCAGACGATGCAGGCATTCGACTGCCCAACGGGTGATGAGGGGGCTACGCAGGGTTCGGCTTGTCCAGTGGCAAACCGTTTGGCGACGCTGGATGAGGTGCTGATAGGTTTGAGTCCAGGCCCAAGCGGATGTACGCCAGTTTGGGTCAGAAACCGCCTGGGGCAGTTGTTGGGCGACGGCTCGACCGCCCAACAAAGCCCAGGCCAGGCCCTCTCCGGTGAATGGTTCGATATAACCGGCGGCATCACCTACCAAAAAAACCCGCTCCAGGGCGAGTGGTCTGTTACGGGTGGTCAGGTAAGACGTGCCCTGAAAATCACCGTCATCAAGGTCAGCCGGTACGGCCCAACCCACCTGCTCCAGCACCGTTCGCATCATGCTGGCCGGTGTCTTCGCTTGCTTTAATGTGCCCGGGTGAACCGCTGCGGCCAGATGCAGATGGTGGTTTTCCAGACGCACCACACCCACATAGGCTGATCCATGGCAGGCCATGTGTATGGTTCCGGGTGTGTAGCCTGCTGCGTCCGTTACTTCGGTGGCCACGCCGATGTAGGCGGCTGATTGGGTTAGTGTGTTGCATTCGGTCAGGCTGTGGGTGTAGCGACCACCCAGGCCATCAGCCGCCACCACCCATCGGGCCGAGATGAAGGCCGAACGGTGCGGCTGCCCGATGGCCAGTTGGCGGCGGTTTGCGTGAACACCGGCATCGCGTACGGACACTTCCGGCATAAAGCTGATGTTCCGCTTTAAGGCTTCAGCCAGAAGGGCGGCATCAAAAACCCGCCGCGACAAGGCCCGGCCTTCAGGCAAATCCAGGCTGATGTGCCGACCGGCAACCCCCATCCGAAAACGGTTTATCGTTACGGCCCCGAGGTGGTCGGGCAGGTGTCTCAAGCCCAGAGCCTCAAGCTGGCTCAAGGCCACCGCATTCATGCAGCCGCCACACACCTTGTCTCTTGGATGGCTGTTTTTATCCAACAACAGGGTGGTGAGTCCAAGACGAGCACTTTCCATAGCCGCCACCACACCAGACGGCCCGGCCCCGACCACCACCACGTCCCAGTCTGTGTTCAAAACCTCTGACCATTCCCGGTTGGCCTTGAGGTTTAGCGTGTCCATAGCAGTTGAAAACGGGCCGGGAAACGGGAGGCGATCTGCACCGGATGCAGCCCGGCCTGATGAGCCAGTGCGGTGATCTCAGGCAGGGTAAACGCAGCCAGCAGCGAGCGATCGCTGTCTTGGTGTACCACGGCAGAACGACTGAGCAGGTGCGCTCCCAAGCACACCAGCCCCCGGTTGAGATTCGTACGTTCCAGATCATCAATCAGAACCCCAACCCGCGCCGCCTGAGCCATACGGCTGAGTACGCTCACCACAGTGGACTCATCAAGATGATGCAGAAACAAAGAACTGATCGCCCAATCGCAGTCGGGGAGTGGGTCACGGGTGACATCCAGCCTGAGCCATTCCACGTTCACCCCCTGTGCTGCGGCCTGATGTGCGGCGCGATCCAGTGCGATCGGGTTGATGTCGGCCCCCAGTATCTGCCAGGGATAAGCCTTGCGGCGTGCCCATTCTGCTAGTCGGATAGGCAAATCACCTCCGCCAGTCGCCAAATCCATCACCGTCCAGGGAGGGCGATTTTGATGTGTGGCGCAGCAGCCAAGGTAGGCGTGTTCGAGTACGTGCCAGAGGGCACTGGCACTGAAACTGATGCGGTTAAGCCGGGCCAGGCCGGTCAAGGCCTCAATCAGTTCAGCAGGAGGCAGGGTGGGATCATCCATGTCCTCGGCTTGCAAGAGACGTGTTTTCATAAGGGGATACCGGATCAGTGGGCTGAAAGTCGCCGTCAGACTGCCCCCGGGTCGAAAAATTCGACCCGCCGGTTGGCTATTCCATCAAACCCAGTTGGCTGAGTACTTCCTGCCTGAGTTGGGTGAAGTCCTGGGCACTGCGGGATTTGGGGGCGTAATAGCGTATGGGTTTGCCAGCGGCTAAGGATTCGGCCAGTCGAATGTCGTTACGGATGCCGGGCAAAATGCGGGCAGTGCCGAATTCATTGCCGACTTGACCGTTGACGGTTCGGTGCAGGCGTATGTGTTCGGCGGATAAGGTGGGGAGAAACCCTAGAATTTTGAGATTGCGGTTTTGCCGGGTCATGATTTTGAACAACAGGCGCACCAGTTGCCTCATGCTTTCTACCGAAATGTGATGGGGTATATAAGGCACCAATACCCGGTTGGCAGCCATCAGCGCGTTAATCAGTAAAACATCCAGTGAGGGTGGAGTGTCTATGATGATGAGGTCAAACCGTTCGGCCAAACCTTCAGATTCAATGGCATCCCTCAGGCGATATTCGTT
>JBPCSC010000362.1:0-2427 GCA_051007495.1 Methylococcaceae bacterium
GTGTAAATCAAGACATAAATCGCACCTCGAGTTCAACAGCACATTCATCATTCTGATACTCAGTTCCATCCTCGACTGGCTACGACTGAGCGGCCAATCATCGTTTGAAGGTACCTATTCGGTCACTTATATCCTGACCGGGATATTCCTGATCTTTGGCATTCTGCTGATTGCACGACTGGCCGCCACACTCATTACCGAGCGCAACCTATCGGCTACATTGAGTTTGGCCTCCAGGGCCGCGCACGCTGGATTCTGGAATTTGGATTTACTCACCCATCAGGTTCAGTGGTCACAAGAAATGATGGCGTTATTCGGCGCAGACACACCCCGGAAGGACTTTGATGCCTGGTCGACCTGGCAATCTCGTCTGCACCCCGAAGACCGGGCAGCCGCCGTGCGCGATACCGTTGCCGCAGCCCGCGACCATACCGCGCTGGAATTGAGTTACCGCATCGTGCTACCGAACGGAACAATCCACTGGATCGAAACCCGAGCCGACATCCGTGAGAACGCCACCGGTCAGGCGACCCACCTCATGGGCATCAGCCTTGACGTGACACAACGCCGACAAGCGGAAGAACAGCTCCGCGAAAGCGAAGCACGCTTCAGATCTCTGTTTGAACACCTGCCGATTGCCTATCAATCCCTGGACATCAATGGAAACTGGCTGGATGCCAACGACAAAATGGCCGAATTACTGGGCTTTGATCAAGCCAAAGACCTGCTGGGCCTGTGCTTTGGTGATTATTGCGACGAAGAACAGAACAACGCATTTATGGACGTGTTCAATCAATTCAAAACCAACGGCGCAGGCCACAAGGACTGGTGTTTGCGGCGTCGGGATGGTTCGCATTTTCTGGCGCACCTCGTCGGTTATGCCCAGCGCGATTACGAAGGACGCTTCATTCGTACCCACTGTGTTTTGATCGACGTCACCGAACGCAGGACACTGGAAAATGAAATTCTGGCAATCAATGCCTCCCTGGAACAGCGAGTCGAGGAACGTACCACCCAAGTCAACGCCGCCAACATGGCTAAATCCATGTTTCTGGCCAATATGAGCCACGAAATCCGCACACCCATGAACGCCATCATCGGTTTGACGGCATTGGTTCTGGATGGCGAACTGGAAGCATCTCAACGGGATTATCTGGACAAGGTACTGGCTGCCGCCCAAGCCTTGCTCGGCATCATCAACGACATTCTCGATTTCTCCAAAATTGACGCCGGACACCTCACCATCGAACACACCCCCCTCGAACTCAACGAGGTAGTACGCAATACCATGGATCTCTTCAGGCAAAAAACGGAAGAAAAAGGCTTGGCACTCGTTGCCGAACTGGCTCCGAATCTGCCCACCCGTCTGATGGGTGACGCACTGAGACTGGGGCAGATTCTGACCAACCTGATCGGTAATGCCGTCAAATTCACCGCGCAGGGTGAGATCCATCTCAAGGTAGAACCTGCCTCACTCGAAACAGCCCACCCACCCACAGTGAGGTTGCGCTTTAGCGTAACAGACACCGGCATCGGCCTTTCCCCCAAACAAGTCGAACAACTGTTTACACCGTTTTCTCAAGCGGATGCCACGATTACCCGCCAGTTTGGTGGTACCGGTCTGGGCTTATCCATCTGCAAACGCCTGGTCGAACTGATGGGTGGAGAAATATCCGTGACCAGCCACCCGGCACAAGGAAGTTGCTTTACGTTTACGATCCAATGTGGAGTCGCGCCACCCTCGACAGAGCCGTCTACGCACGCCTCACCAACAGAAACCGCCACAGGCAAAAACGGGATACTGGCGCGTTTACCGCAAAAAACTGCATTGATTGTTGGGGCAGAAGTGCTGCTGGTGGAAGATAACAAGGTCAATCAACTGGTAGCCAAAATGCTGCTGCAAAAAATGGGGTTGCGCGTGAGTTTGGCCGAAAACGGCGTTGAAGCCATCGACTGGGTACAACAAAAGCATTTTGATATCGTTCTGATGGATGTTCAGATGCCGGTCATGGACGGGTTAACGGCCACGCAGCGCATTCGGGAACTGCCGAATGGCAAAGAGATGCCGATTCTCGCCATGACAGCCGGGGCGATGGAACAGGAAAAACAGGCTTGTCTTGAGGCGGGCATGAATGACCACGTATCCAAACCCATTAACGTCGATGTGTTACTGGAGACTTTGCTGAAATGGATCAAGCCCATGTCAGGACACCCTGAAAATTAAACCCGCAAACGAATACCCCGACAGGATGCCAAGGGACAACCCTACCCCATCTCGTTTCACCGTCACGGGTCTCCCGCCAGGGATGGGTAGGTGCGAATTCATTCGCATCTGCTGTGTAATCTTCTGCGAATAAATTCGCACCTAGTGGGCACAGGCTTCATCAACAATCCGTAGGGCGTAAGCGTGATGCAACACATACCAGG
>JBPCSC010000363.1:0-2705 GCA_051007495.1 Methylococcaceae bacterium
GGTAATGCAGCATTGTTATTACGAAATCTGGAAACATACATGGCAATATCCTCCATGTCATCCTGATTCAGGGTGTAGGCATTCGCTAACATGCTGCTGTGTTTTCGGTGGTTAGATTGATAGGCCTTAAGTGCCGATATGACATACTCACCGTGTTGACCACCAATACGAGGCACGTGATATGCCGGATAACTATTGGTATATCCAGTTATTCCATGGCAACCTGCACAGGTGTAGAATTTCTTTTCACCTTGTTCACTGTCTCCAGATGCCTGAACTTCACTAATCCCCATTGTAATAAGGAATGCACTACTCAAAATGACTTTAACTATTTTACTTTTCATATATATCTCCGAAGTTTGGATGTTGATTTAAAAACTGATTTTCATCTGCAGATCATCTGACAACAGGACTAAAATTATTATTTCCAATTGAGTCAGATTAACCATCTGTTCTTTAGTCTTGTCGACAGACACTTAAAATCATCGGACACGAAAAACCCGGCATGACCGGGTTTACGTTATTTTTTGATGATGCGTATCATCAAGTCTTCTGCTTGTGCAATCAATGCCTTTGTCCGAGAATAAAACAAACGTTGATTGCACATACCATTTACCATCCTTTATATGGGCTTCAGTTTGTTTTTACTCCTTATCTGAAACTACTTTAAGCACTTAAAGCTTGCTTTAGTGCTTCTTCCACTTCTCCGGCATCCATACCTGGGATTTCGTTTTCATTTTCACTCATTTCACTGCTTGCCTGACGTAATCGTCTCTCCTTGTGATAGGCCAATCCAGTACCTGCCGGTATCAGTCGGCCAACTATTACATTCTCCTTCAATCCTTGTAGTTTATCACTTAGGCCACGAATGGCTGCCTCGGTTAACACTCTTGTAGTTTCCTGGAATGAAGCTGCAGAAATAAACGACTCAGTTGCCAGTGAGGCTTTTGTGATACCTAATAATACTGGCTCATAGCACGCCTGTATTTTACCTTCTGATTCAAGCCTGTCGTTTTCATCATAGAGACGAGAGCGATCTACTTGCTCACCCTTGAGGAAACTGGAATCGCCTGGATCAGAAATTTCGATTTTACGCAGCATCTGCCTGATGATTACCTCAATATGCTTGTCATTGATTTTTACACCTTGCAAACGATAAACATCCTGAATTTCTTTAACAAGATATGATGCCAGTTCAGGAATGCCCCTTAGTCGTAAAATGTCATGTGGAGTTAAATCGCCTTCAGCTATTGTTTCTCCCTGTTCAACATGCTCACCTTCAAATACGGTGATATGTCGCCATTTAGGAATTAAAACTTCATGCTGTTGACCATGAGTATCAGTTACCACTATACGACGCTTACCTTTAGTTTCCTTGCCAAAACTGATAGTACCGGTCGCCTCAGCCAGAATTGCGGGATCCTTGGTTTTACGGGCTTCGAACAAATCCGCTACACGAGGCAAGCCACCGGTGATATCACGAGTTTTGCTGGATTCTTGTGGAATTCTCGCCAGGACATCACCTACCTGTACTAAACCTCCATCTCGAACACCAATTACTGCCCCGGCCGGTAGAAAGTATTGAGCTGCAATATCTGTAGAGGGTATTCGGATATCATTTCCCTCCTCATCGACGAGTTTCACCATAGGCCGTAAATCCTTACCTCCCCCACCGCGTTGTTTAGGATCAATAACAACCATGGAACTCAATCCGGTGACATCATCGGATTGTTCACGCACCGTAACGCCGTCTATGAAATCAATCGTCTTTGCATAACCTTTTACTTCAGTTATTACAGGGTGGGTATGTGGATCCCAGTTAACCACAATTTGTCCGGCTCGTACTTCAACTCCTTCTTTCGCAGATAATACAGCACCATAAGGTATCTTGTAGCGTTCACGTTCTCGACCATGTTCATCTATAACACTGACTTCACCTGAACGGGAAACGGCAACCAGGTTACCGTCCTTATTTTCAACTGTCTTTAAGTTGGTAAGTTTAATATTAACACTGGATTTTACTCCGACATTACTTATTGCAGCAGAACGAGATGCAGCTCCGCCAATATGGAATGTCCTCATGGTTAACTGGGTTCCCGGTTCACCTATGGACTGGGCCGCAATAACACCAATGGCTTCCCCATTATTGACTCTATGTCCACGACCCAGATCACGGCCATAACAAGAACTACACACGCCATATCGGGTTTTGCAGGTGATAACGGAACGCACCCTAACATTGTCTACGCTATTTTCTTCGAGCATTTGCACGGCAGCTTCATCCAGCATAGTTCCTGCCGTCTTTAATAATCTTTGTCCAGACGGATCATAAATATCTTCTGCCAGGACACGCCCCAAAACTCGATCAGCCAAGGCTTCAACTACATCACCACCTTCAATTAGGGGGGACATTAGCAAACCATCATTTGTACCACAGTCTACTTCAGTAATTACCAACTCCTGTGCTACATCAACTACTCGGCGAGTAAGGTATCCCGAGTTGGCAGTTTTAAGTGCGGTATCAGCCAAACCTTTACGGGCACCGTGCGTTGAAATAAAGTATTGCAACACGTCCAATCCTTCACGGAAATTAGCCGTTATAGGCGTTTCAATTATTGACCCATCCGGTTTTGCCATAAGTCCACGCATTCCAGCCAACTGCCGAATTTGTGCCGCTGAACCTCGGGCACCTGAATCGGCCATCA
>JBPCSC010000364.1:0-2171 GCA_051007495.1 Methylococcaceae bacterium
TTGCCTCTCGAATGGCACACCGTCTGGTAAAACCCACCCTCCCGTTCAGTCGCGCCGAGCATCGCAGGTTTTGGCGGGGATCGGCAAAACCGGGAAGCGCAGGATGAAGCGACTGTCCGGGGGTCTTTTCTTTTTCCCGCCTTCGGGTGCGGAAACCTGATTCAATAAAGATTTCCGCGTAGCGACTTATTAACCTGATCAGGGGTTATAACGCGACTTAATTAAAAGTTTTTATTGTGGTGATTTTTAGTATAAATCCATAAAACACCACGTTTCAAGCCTTGCCTGATTACGCAGGTAGCGCGTATGAATGAGTACGTCTTGAACCACCCCAATCCAGACCCTACTTCTACTGTGCGCCCGCACACCTGACATCAGGCAATGGCGATTGCCCCCAACGCCCCTACGCCACTTTGACACGAGTGACTCATCAACCCTTGAGGTAATCCT
The DNA here is from genome assembly GCA_051007495.1 of Methylococcaceae bacterium. GTDB lineage: Bacteria > Pseudomonadota > Gammaproteobacteria > Methylococcales > Methylococcaceae > CAIVXW01. The sequence goes on from JBPCSC010000364.1 coordinate 451, forward strand.
GATATGCAAACCCTTAAAAATCTTCAACCCGCTCTGCTACTGGCCGGCTTGCTGCTACTAACCCAGGAAGTGTATGCGGCCTGGCCTTTGGCCGTTGAGGGACAAACCATTCCCAGCCTGGCCCCCATGCTCAAAATGGCGACCCCGGCGGTGGTCAACATCTCGACCAAAACCCAGATTCAGGAAGCCGAACACCCCTTGATGCGTGATCCGTTCTTCCGCCGTTTTTTCGACATCCCCAATCAACCCCGCCGACGCGAATCCTCCAGCCTGGGTTCGGGTGTCATCGTCTATGCACATAAAGGTTTGGTACTCACCAACAACCATGTCATCGACAAGGCCGATGAGATTCAGGTCACCTTGACCGATGGCCGTAAACTCAATGCCAAACTGGTGGGTGCGGATCCGGAATCAGACATCGCAGTAGTCAAAATTGAATCCGGCAACCTCACCGAAATCCCTCTGGCCGATTCCGATCAGTTGCAGGTGGGTGATTTTGTTGTAGCGGTAGGCAATCCATTTGGTCTGGGGCAAACAGTCACTTCCGGCATCGTCAGTGCATTGGGGCGTTCCGGACTGGGTATAGAAGGCTATGAAGATTTCATACAAACCGATGCGTCCATCAATCCGGGCAATTCCGGTGGGGCACTGGTTAATCTCAAAGGCGAATTGATAGGGATTAACACCGCCATACTCGCACCTAACGGCGGCAATGTGGGCATAGGCTTTGCCATTCCCACCAATATGGCTAACCGGATCATGCAAACCCTGATCGAACACGGTGAAGTCAGACGCGGCGTTTTGGGGGTGACCGTGCAAGACCTCACCCACGAACTGGGGCAAGCCTTTGGTTTGAACCAAACCCAGGGGGCGGTGATCACCGGCGTACAACCCAACTCACCGGCGGCCAAAGCCGGGCTTGAACCCGGCGACATCGTTCTGGCCATCAACGACAAAAAAGTAAGAAACAGTGCCGATGTCCGCAATTCGGTAGGCTTGCTGGGTGTTAACGAAAAAGTGGATATACAGGTTCTGCATAAAGGCGATACCCAAACACTGACAGCCCGCATCGCAGAGCCCAAAATCACCCAGGAAGACGGCAAGAAAATTCACGCCAAACTGGCCGGTACTCTGCTGCGGGAACTGGATGCCAGCAAGGGCGAGGAAGGAATACAGGTGGAAAAAATACACACCGCCTCAGCGGCCTTCCAGGCTGGATTGCGTCCGGGCGACATCATCGTCATGGCTAACCGCCAACCCGTACACACTCTGGCCGAACTCAAAGCCATTGCCCGTGGCAGCCAGGAACTGCTGCTCAACATTCAGCGGGCCGATGGCGGGTTCTTCCTGTTGTTGAGATAAGCCAGGCCGCGTCAAACTGAACAGCGAAACGCGTACATCCAGGTCTGGAGGCCGGGGCGGCTTCTGTCTCCCCGGCCTCCAGACCATGGTTTAAAACTACACGGTTCTGCCGGACTGCACTCGTTGAAATGGTCAGGATCACCCGGTTCATTCATGTTACTTTGTAAGCTTACGAATTCCGTGCTAGGATTTTTTCCCTTGCGGATCTGCTTGAACATTCCATTCCTGATGCCCTTATCTACCCGTGTTTCCTCATACCCCCTCTCTGCTCAATCCAGTCAGCGTCATGGTGTCTTGCGGTACGTGTTCGCGTTCACCCTATCGGTGGCCTTGCACTCGGTGATCTGGTCGCTGCGTCA
>JBPCSC010000365.1:0-2227 GCA_051007495.1 Methylococcaceae bacterium
ATTGTGATGTTCTGGATGTTCATCTGCGGGAATCTGCGTCATCTGCGGACAATGTTGTTTTTCTCGTTTCCGCACTCCTGCGTGTTTTCTCGTTCCAACGCTCCTGCGTTGGAACGCGTACGGAGGCTGAATAATGAGCAGAAGCCGCTACAAAACATATTAACCGGCCAGGTTTTTCCCGTAGGATGCGGTAAACAACAGCGCATCGCATCAAACCCGCCCGGTTACCCTTGCGAGGAATGTAGGTGCGACTAATTCGCACCGACTGAAAAATAAAATAATACCCGGTTTATTTAGGCGCTATGAAAATTAGTTGATTCTATGCCGCCATCATCCCTGATAACTTGCCACACAGAGATAGCCATGCCCGCGATCAGTATGTTTTTTGGAATTGTAATCTACCTTTATTTCTATGACGATGAACGCCACAAACTGCCTCATATTCATGCAAAGTATCAAGGCCAGGATGCCGCGCTTGCAATTCTGGATGGTTCCCTGCTGAGTGGTGAACTCCCACCTGCCAAGATTCGTCTTGTCCAGGCCTGGATAGAAATACATCGCGAAGATTTGCTCGCTAACTGGAGCTTGGCAGTCAATGGGCAAACTCCTTTTCCGATTGATCCCCTACGTTGAGGGGATGCAATGGAAAGTGTTATCCATGTCACGCCCCGGGACGACTACACGCTTGAGCTTTGGTTCAGCACGGGGGATCACCGCCTGTTCGATATGGCCCCTTATCTGGATCGGGGCGTATTTTCCAAACTAAAGGATTTAACGCATTTCAAACGGGCTTATGTGGCCTTCGATACGGTGTGTTGGCCAGATAATCTGGATATTGCGCCAGAAACACTTTTCGACCGCTCCATTCCATTGTGAAAGAGTCAACAAAGGGAAACTCACTTTGTTTTAACCGCATCAAACCCGCCTAGCGTGATGCAACAAAAAGGCTTATATCTTCGCCGGGATACTGGTGCGGTGCGCGTGACTTACCGCACCCCGCGCAGAACTTGCTCCACTGGTTCCCCTAACTCCAGAATGCAGTGATCATTGCAACCGACTTTATGACCGATGATGAACTAAAAGCCTTGGTAGCCAGTTTGGCAATAGGGCAAACCGATTTCTCGTTCCCGCCCTCCTGCGTGGGAATGCGTACGGAGGCTGAATAATGGGTAGGAGTCGGGGTAGTCATTCCGCCTGAAGGCGGGACTACGAGCCAGCATTGTTGCCTTTAATCTTTCAGTGGCCACAGATGGCCTGCCTCTCTTGCTTGTATGTTGTAACGCAACGCGATACAGTGAAGCCATGATTACCGGATTTCGACACAAGGGGCTAGAAGCCTTCTATTTAACGGGTTCAACCCGAGGTATTCAAACGGCCCATGCTGCAAAGCTTGGACGCATACTGGCTTTACTTGACGTTGCATCAGGCCCGGCAGATTTAAATGTACCTTCTTTCAAGTTGCACCAGTTGAATGGTGAACTGAATGGGCACTGGTCAATATGGGTGAACGGCAACTGGCGAGTAACCTTTCGGTTTATCGGCGTTGATATTGAATTGGTCAATTATGTTGATTACCACTAAAAGAGATCCACCATGATGATGAACCCTCCACACCCTGGCGAACTGCTGCGGGAAGACGTGATTATTGCTCTTGGCCTTAGTGTGACAGAAACCGCTAATCGGCTGGGAATGTCTCGCGTTGCGTTGTCTCGCGTTTTGAATGGTCGAGCGGCTGTGAGCCCTGACCTGGCCTTGCGCCTGGAAATGGCCGGTGTAAGCACTGCTCGCGCTTGGCTTGCCATGCAGGTGAACTATGACTTGGCCCAGGCTAAGCGGCATCCTCAGCCGCCAATTCGTGTCTTAAAATCAGAGCAACCGCCGAGCGGCTAAACGCGATGAAAAACAAAGGGATATCCACTTTATAGATGAACGGAAAATCTGCATCAGGATAATCACTATGAAAACCGACAAATTATTTTTTATCGTTCCACGCTCCTGCGTTGGTAACGCATACGGAGATTATCTTGACCAATCGGGGTACGCATTCCCGCACAGGAGCATGGGAACGAGTGTTCTGGAAGACCTGATCCATCAGGAAGAATTAAGCCCCAACCTGGCCTTATTACTTCACCGGTTGAGAGGACGTTCAGATGTGGTTAACCACAAAAATCCCGCCCAACACCAAAAACTAATGCCCACTTGTTTACTGGTCGGCCAACCCTTAGTC
>JBPCSC010000366.1:0-2114 GCA_051007495.1 Methylococcaceae bacterium
TTTGGTGCCGATGGTCGGACTCGAACCGACACGACTTGCGTCACCACCCCCTCAAGATGGCGTGTCTACCAATTTCACCACATCGGCAATGCGTTATGTTATTTGGCGGGGTTAACCGCAGGTACATCAACAGCAGGCTTTCCTGAGGGTTGGTCATCTACCGCCTTGGGTAGATCGGAAGCTTGTACCGATTCAACAGAGGAGTCCATGAGGTCAGGTGCTTTGGTGTCTTTACGACTCGCCAAAAAAGACAAACCTATGCTGTTGATGAAAAAAACTGTGGCCAGTATGGCGGTTGTTCTGGACAGGAACGAGGATGCTCCCCGTGCACCGAACAGTGAGGTCGACGAGCCTCCGAAACCGGCTCCTGCATCTGCACCGCGCCCTTGTTGCAGCATGATCAATCCTACGATTGCCAGTGCCACCAGGACGTGGATGAAAGTTAATGCCTGATACATTTTTGTTTTGTGCTAAAGGCTGTGTCAGTGGAGGAACGATCGTGTACTCGCTACAAGCCTCCGGGTTAAGGGGCGGGATTCTATAGAGTCGCCCCTGATTTTTCAATACCTGCAAGGCTGGCTGGCCAAGGGTTTACTGGCTCTCTTCCTTGGTTAGAAAAGAAAGCCGGCTAATCCCGGCTTGACGGGCTAAAGCCATGACCTCGGCAATACGCCCGTAGTTAACCTGATCGTCAGCATTGAACTGGACGATCAGTTCTGGATCGCGGGCCAGCCTGTCGGCCAGTTGTTGCCCCAGTTCCTTAGGCTCCATGCTCAGGCTATCCAGAAACAGCTTGCCCCGGGCATCAACGCTGATGTTCGCCAGATGATCTTGCGGAGAAGGTTCAGCCGTCACGGTTTTAGGCAGATTGACCCGTACGGATTGAGTCAGCAAGGGGGCCGTCACTATGAATACGACCAGCAAAACCAGCATCACATCCACCAATGGAGTGACATTGATTTCGCTCATGACTTCCTGGTTGGATTTGTTGCCAAACGCCACGATTAGTCCTCCTGCTTCAATACGAATCCGGCCTTCATGGCCAGATTGAGCAAATCGTTGGCAAATTCTTCCAGTTCGGATTCATACAGTTTGACCCCGCGCAACAAAAAGTTATACGCCAGCACGGCCGGTATGGCCGTGGCTATGCCTATAGCCGTAGCGACCAGGGCTTCACCTATGGGACCGGCTACTACATCCAGGCCGGCAGAGCCACTTTTGCTGATGTCCTGCAAGGCGTGCATGATGCCCCACACCGTACCAAACAGGCCGATGAACGGTGCGGTGCTGCCTATGCTGGCCAGTATGGTCAGGCCTTGTTCTATCCGGTGCCGCTCCTGTTGTATGGATTGTCTGAGGTTGCGCTCCATGATGTCTCGTTTATCGCCGCTGGTTTGCAAACGGGAGCGGTGCTCTGCCGAGTCGTCATCCAGAGTGGTGAAACCACTGCGGGCGATGCGAGCCAGCGGGCCTTCATGCTGGGTTAGCCGTGAAGCGGCGACCAGATTAGCGGCGTTCCAGAAGGCTTCGCTGTAATGGCGGTTTGCTTTCTGGGATCGCCATTGTTCGAATACTTTCAGAAAAATAATGCCCCAAGTGACGACCGAAAAAAGTATGAGCAGTCCGAGGGTAATCTCTACGACATGACTGGGTGTGATGGAAGACATCTGCTGCGTGTATCAGTTGTTAAGTTTGAAAACGATGGGAACCTTGACCCAACTGTCGACGGCCTTGTCACCGCGTTTGGCCGGAGCGAATCGCCAACGCCGGACGGTTTCCAGCGCGGCTTCATCGAGTATTTCATGTCCGCTGCCCGTATCAATCAGTACCTGACCAGGATGACCGCTGGCCATAACCTGCACTTTCATGACTACCCTACCTTCCAGAAAACGGCGTCTGGCCATGGCGGGATACTCAGGACGTGGATTATTCAGGTAGGCGGCATCCGCCCGGGCTTCAGTGAACGGTTCGGGTTTGGGTTCTGCCCGAACCACCGGAGCGGCAACTGGAGCCACCTCAACCGGTGTGGCTGCCACGACCGGTGCGGCCTGCTGTAGCGGTGGGGATTCAGGCACAACCACGGCTTTTTTGGGCAGGGCCGGCTTTTTGGGAGG
>JBPCSC010000367.1:0-5941 GCA_051007495.1 Methylococcaceae bacterium
AGGCCGTGGTGCTGCCTTGGGATGTAGGGTGGTCTGATTTGGGTTCGTGGTCTGCTTTGGGTGAAGTCAAGCCGCGTGACGAGCAAGGCAATGTGGCAATAGGAGATGTATTCACCCGCGACACCCATGACAGCCTGCTGTATGCGGAGAGCCGTTTTCTGGCAACAGTGGGCGTAGACAATCTGATCGTGATCGAAACCCCCGATGCCGTATTGGTGGCGCACAAGGACAAAGCTCAGGATGTCAAGCTGATTACCGAACATCTGCGTAACAGTGCGCGTTCGGAACATCTGTACCACACCAAGGTACACAGGCCGTGGGGTGCGTTTCAATCCATAGACACGGGCAGCCGCTACCAGGTCAAGCGACTGACTATCCACCCGGGTTGCAGCCTGTCTCTGCAAATGCACCACCACCGGGCCGAACACTGGATCGTAGTCAAAGGTACGGCCCGAGTAACCCGGGGTGAGGAGTGTTTTCTGCTGACGGAAAACGAATCCACCTATATCCCGCTAGGCGTACAACACCGACTGGAAAATCCCGGAGCCATTCCTCTGGAAATCATCGAAGTTCAATCCGGCAGTTATTTGGGCGAGGACGACATCGTTCGTTTCGAAGACCACTACAACCGCTTGCCGGCTTCTCATTAATCTACTCACTTAAATCATTCATCATGACTCTGCACTGTGGAATTGTGGGTTTGCCCAACGTAGGCAAATCCACCCTGTTTAATGCCCTGACCAAAGCCGCCATCGCGGCTGAAAACTATCCTTTCTGCACGATAGACCCGAATGTCGGTGTCGTGCCGGTTCCCGATCCCCGACTGGACGCGCTGGCGGTTATCGTCAAACCCGAACGAGTCGTGCCCACCAGCATTGAATTCGTCGACATTGCCGGTTTGGTGGCCGGTGCCTCCAAGGGTGAAGGTCTGGGCAACCAGTTTCTGGCTCATATTCGGGAAACCGACGCCATTGCCCATGTCGTGCGCTGTTTCGAGAACGATGATGTCATTCACGTCGCCGGCAAGGTTGATCCCATTTCGGATATCGAAGTCATCAACACCGAACTCAGCCTGGCCGATCTTGGCACTGTGGACAAGGCGTTACAGCGGGCTACCAAACTGTCCAAATCAGGCAACAAGGACGAACTGGAAAAGAAAAATCTGCTGGAAAAGGTGCTGGCCAGGCTGGATACCGGCCTACCCGTCCGCGCCATGAATCTGGACAAGGACGAAAAAGCCCTATTGGCCGATCTGCATTTACTCACCTTAAAGCCCACCATGTACGTCGCCAATGTGCAGGAAGGCGGGTTCGAGAATAACCCGCTACTGGACACGGTACGCGCTTACGCCCAGGCCGAAGGTTCGGTTGTGGTTCCTGTGTGTGCCGCATTTGAGGCTGAAATCGCCCAACTCGACGATGCCGATAAAGGTGACTTTTTAGCTGAACTGGGTTTGGAAGAAGCGGGGCTTAACCGGGTAATCCGGGCCGGTTACGCCTTGCTGCATCTGGATACCTACTTCACGGCCGGAGTCAAGGAAGTGCGTGCCTGGACCATCCCGGTCGGTGCCACCGCCCCTCAGGCGGCCGGAGTGATTCACAGCGACTTTGAACGCGGTTTCATACGCGCCGAAATCATCGGTTACGAAGATTTCGTCAAATACAAAGGTGAACAAGGAGCCAAGGATGCCGGCAAATGGCGGCTGGAAGGCAAGGAGTATGTGATGAAAGACGGTGACGTGACCCATTTCCGGTTTAATGTTTAATCCGGTTGGTTTGGAGAAATCCCTGGCCTGTTGATTTAGTTCAAAAAAACAGACACGGCTACGCCGCCACGGGTTACTTCCCCGACACCGATGGTGAGGTCGCAGCAAGGCTGGCAATGGTGATACCGGCCCCTTTGTTCCTCCGGTGGCGTTGCAAATCGACAGCCCGCACGGCACACACCTGTTGGCATTGGGCCGCAGAAAGTGGAAGAGCCAGGGCGGCTACCCAACGTTGACGCATGGTGGCCTCTCGCTGCTGGAGGTGTTGTCGCCGTTTGTAGAAATTTCAAAGAATGGAGGATCAAAAAATGAATCAAATTCCTAAACGCCTGAAAAAAGAACCGCTCATAGAAGCAATCTGGCAGATTCAGTTCGAGCCTACGACCGATAACCCAATTGGCGATCTTTTACCGGGAGTCCTTTTTACTGCATTACGCGATGAGTATACGAACCTTCAACTTCTACGCTTACCGTCAGCAGACATACCGGCTCAGATGGCGCAGATCGACCCTAATCTGCGTCACATGGCGAAGTATCGAATGGAAGATCCAAATTCTCCATTCATGTTTCAGGTGGGGGATCGCATTTTGACGATGAACTGCAGAAAACCTTATGCAGGCTGGGCAGCTTTCAAGGAAAGAATATTGAAGCTAGTGGATGTGATCGAGGGGAGTAGTTTAGTGCCAACACCGCTGCGCCATTCGCTACGCTATATCGACTTGCTTGATCTTGACTCCGCTCCAAGCCTCAAAGCATTGCAGGCGAGTTTCCAAATTGGGGAATGGAGTCTGGCGAACAGGCCAATTCAAATGCGTGTCGAGATTCCTGATGATGACTTTAATCACGTTGTACAAATCGCGACGCCAGCAGAAGCCCACTTGCCTGAAGGCTTAGTCCAAGGGTCGGTCATTGATCTGGAGACCTCTTTTAGTACGCCTCCCAGTGGTTGGCAGGATGTGCGCACACAGATAGATCGGGTACATGAGCGCTCAAAGGCGGTGTTCTATCAACAACTACTGACAGCAGAAGCCATTGAGTTCATGGAGCCGGAGTACTGACATGCTAGCAACAACGATAAATACGAGGAATATCCCACCGCAGTCGTACTTAGTAGGGCAAGAAATTCAGACTGCAGTCGAGCCACCAACGCCCCCCTATCTGGATAGGCTTGTTAAAGGTTTCCAGTACATATTGGGTAACGCTAGTACCATCTCCACACGCAGGATTGCACTACCCAGAATTGAACAACTGGGCTGGAACACCGTAGAAGCACTTGAAACCCACCTCCATTTTCGTAATTTTGCCGAAGACTGGGACGCTCCCGGCATGGAGGTTTATGACTCGCCTCTGATTCAACACGATCCAGTTGCCGAAACATTTCAACCCAGAACCGAGTTAGGCAAAAAATTACTGGCCATTCGTCGCGCTTATGTCGAAAACGGTGGCCCTTTGCTGGATGCCGATACCTTTGATCGCGAGTTGCAGCATCGCCGAGGTGGGGTCTCATGAGTAGCCGAACCTATCTTGATACTGGCGTATTGCTTGCCGCGTGTACTCGCAAGGATGACGTTGGTAAAAGAGCATTAGAGATTCTCGACGATCCAGACCGTTGTTTTGTGCTGAGCGATGCCGTCAGGTTGGAAATCTTACCTAAAGCAGTTTTTGAAAAGCGGAAAGACGAAGTGGAATTTTATGAGGCCATCTTTTCACAAAGCGAAGCGTTGAAGTGGCGTATTGACATGCTTCATCAAGCCTTTGATGTGGCACAAAACTATGGCATCGCAGCAATGGACGCCATTCATGTGGCCACTGCATTGGCTGCGGGTGTTGACGAGTTCATCACAGCGGAAAAATCATCCAAGCCGATGTTCCGTATTGAAGGACTTCGCATGCACTCAATTCGATAGGAACACTCTACATGACCACCAAAAAACAACTACTCGCACAAGAGTCGCCAAGGCCGTCGGCGCAGGCAAGGCGGTCGCGCTGGAAACCGTCGATTTCAACGATCCCAACCGCCCGAAGACTTGCCTGGAAGTGGACTTTCCGATCCTACCCGTCAATCAGGTAGCGATCATCGAAGGCAACGCGGGCAAGCCGATTTATCAGATGTCGAAGTGGTGGGCGCGGCGGCGTTCCAGCGTGTTCCGTTCGATATTGATCGCGGCAGCGATCGCGGCAGCGACCAAGGCACCTGATGACCCCTCACACGCGGCCAAGCTGGTGTGGGATCACTACTACGCCAACCACCAGAAGAAGGGTGCGTTCAAGCACCTGAAGAAGCAACCGCCGCCGGTAAACGCTGAGCCAATGACGCGCCAGTTTCTGCGCACCTTCGGCAGCAAACCCAAGCTGAAACGCGACGAGTTGCATATGTTCCTCAGAGGCTCGACCACCACGCCGGATGAATTTGTGCAGCGTGGCTGGTGCAGCGAGGTGAAGAAGGAGTTCACACGCACCGACCCACTCGATTTCGCCCGCAACTGGCAAGGCAAACACAAACGCAAGCTGATGTCTGACCTGGATCAGGCCCTGGTGCTGATCGGCGCGAATGTCGATGGCAGCGGCATTGATGCCAAGAACACATTGGAGAACGGTAACTTCAAACCGCACATAGCACTCAAGCCGCTGCTGGAATGGCTGCAGAAGAACGGCCCGGATCAAACCACCCGCGACGCCGCCTCGCGAGCGGTGTCGATCTTCACCACCTGGCAAGCCAGCCAGGCACCTCAACCGCAGCAGAATGCGCTATTCAATGACGATGGGGAGTATGTGTGATGCGGCCATTTAACGATATACAACTTCAGCAGTTGCTGGCAGACCTTGAATCCGATCGAGCCGAGCGCATTCTCAACGAGCGTCGCCGACATCGTGACAAACCGTTTGATATCCAGCCGATCACAGCGGCAACCCTGACTCAACTGAGCCGAGTCCGTTTCGAACATGAATATCTGCCCGCACTGGTGGCCCCCGATATGATTGAAGCCAACGAACGCAGCTACGAGCAGAAATTGGCCGCGACCAAGATGATTGTGGATGAAGCTGACCCCATCCCGACGGTGCTAGGGCTGCTTACGCTGGGCAATAAACCGTCAGACCAGATACCGGGTGCCTGGGGCCAGTTTTTACGGCTGGCCGGGATCGACATTGCGTCTCCAGTCGTTGATGAAACGGCCGTTTATGGCACCGTCTCAGATCAGATACGCAGGCTCGAAGAGAAGCTTGACGCACATAACCTCCGCAGTATTCGATTTGTCGATGTGGTGACCGAAGAGCGTCACGAGAAGTATCCGGCGGAGGCACTGCGCCAGTTGTTACGTAATGCCTATATGCACCGCAGTTATGAGACAACCCACGCTCCGATTCGAGTGTACTGGTACGACGACCGTATCGAAATCACCAGTCCGGGTGGCCCGTATGGCAGTGTGACACTGGAGAATTTCGGACAACCCGGTATCGCGGATTATCGCAACCCCAACTTGGCTGAAGCCATGCACGCACTGGGGTGGGTGCAGCGGTTTGGTGCCGGCATCGGCATTGCACGCAAGGCCTTGGGCAACCGCCTGAGCTTTTCGGTTCAGCCCGGCATGGTGATTGCCGTTGTGCGAGCGGAGTAACGCTAATGCGACAGACACTGGATTCGGTATGGCAACGGCGTGGCACCAGTTGGTTGTGGGATGAGGAAGCACGCAACACGGTGTGCACGGCTGGCGAGGTGTGGAGCTTGCGGCAGTTTTTGCAGGCCGCCGCCCCGAATGGGACTGGCTGGCCGGAAGATCTGCCCAGCAACGACAACCAGACACTGTTAGTGGCCGGGCTGGAAGGCAGCCTTGATTTGCTGGCTCCCGATCAGGCTGAAACATGGCTGGGGGACACCATCAAGCACGCCATCCTCTCGTTCCAGGATGCTTACGCAGGTGAGGTTGCGCTGATCTTCTGGTTGCCACAAGGACATAGCCGTCTCCGGGTGCAGGTGTCTACCGACGCGGTATCGTGGTTATGCGAAGTGCCGCACCTGGGCTGTCAGCTCGACTTTGGCCGCTTGCTCTGGGGCGAGGCCAACGCGTACCCGCAGGAAATTCTGCTGCGTGAGGGCGCAAAAGCGGCAGGTTTGTTTCATTTAAGAATTACATGAGGATGACGTGATGTCTTCCATACTTCCGATCAACGTCGATC
>JBPCSC010000368.1:0-6252 GCA_051007495.1 Methylococcaceae bacterium
CCATGCTCAAACAGGTTTTCACTGAGTTGTTCCAGAGTGTCCGGGCAATCATTTATACCTTTTAACAACACGGATTGATTCAAAAGATGGCAACCGCTTTCAGACAGTCGCTGCAAGGCCCTGGCCGTAGAGGCATCCAGTTCTTGCGGATGATTGGCGTGTATGACGACCACGATTTTAAGGCGGGTGGCTTTGAGTATTTCCAGCAAACCTGCACTGACGCGGTTGGGCAGTACTACCGGCATACGGGTATGTATGCGCAGGCGACTCACATGGGGAATATTGGCTACCGCCTGGATGCGTGATTCCAGTTGTCTGTCCGTTAATACCCAGGGATCACCGCCGCTCAATATGACTTCACGGATATTTGTGTTTTCCATGATGGGTTTCAGCGATTCCTGCTCCCTGGTTCTGGAGAGGGTTTGTTCGGAATAAGGAAAATTCCGCCTGAAACAATACCGGCAATGTACCGCACACGCACCGGTCATAATCATTAACACCCGGGCCTGATATTTTTGCAGCAAGCCGGGTTCCATCACCGAATCGATGTCTCCCACAGGATCGGCCACATAACCCGGGCTATACTGTAATTCATCTTCCAGCGGCAATACCTGACGCAGTAATGGATCATGGGGATTACCCGCAATCATGCGTGCCGCATACGCTTTAGGAACCCGCATCCTGAATAACCCTGCCGCAGCCTGGGAAACCGGCACTAGCGCGGGATCCAACTGCAAGAACTTCAGCAATTCATCAATACGGGTATAAGAATCCGCCAACTCGGTTTGCCAGGTATCGGTCATGTTTTTTATTTGATCGTAACTTGTTACCCCTGGCCCCTAACCCCTCGCATTATATTTTTCTGAATTGATCCAGCAGTGCGGACTGGGCGGAGATTTTGAGTTCGGATTCCTGTACTGGTTTTTGGTAGGTTCCATCGGTATTCATCAACCAGGCCTGGCTATTATCTTTCAGATACAGTTCCAGATCGGACATAATTCGGTCGGCCAGTTTGCGGTTTTCTACCGGGAAACAGGCTTCAACCCGGCGGAACATATTTCTGGCCAGAAAATCGGCACTGGCCAGAAATACTTCAGGATGGCCGGAGTTTTCAAAGTAAAACACCCGGCTATGTTCCAGAAAACGACCGATCACCGAGCGTACTTCTATGTTTTCTGAAATACCAGCCACCCCAGGCCGCAAGGAACAAATACCCCGCACAATCAGCTTTATTTCTACCCCGGCCATTGAAGCCCGGTACAATGCCCGTATCAGCAGTGACTCCGCCACCGCGTTCACCTTGACGATAATCCGGGCGGGTTTTCCGGCCTGAGCGTGTTCGATTTCCCGGTTGATTTTCCTGATGATGTTTTGATGCAGGCTGAACGGTGATTGCAATAGTTTATGCAGTTTGCTGACTTTACCCAAACTGGTAAGCTGCATGAATATCTTGCGGACATCTTCACCCAGTTCCTGATCAGCCGTTAAAAGGCCGTAATCGGTATAACAGCGCGCCGTGCGCGGATGGTAATTTCCGGTTCCCATGTGGGTGTAATAACGAAGATTTTTTCCTTCTTCCCGGCGCAGTATCAACATCATTTTGCCATGGGTTTTATATCCGACTATGCCATACACAACCTGTACTCCGGCTTCCTGTAAGCGGGTGGCCAGGGATATATTGGCTTTTTCATCGAATCGGGCACGCAACTCCACCACTACCGTGACTTCCTTACCGGCATTGGCAGCGTGCAGCAGGGCTTCGACTATGGGTGAATTGGGACCGGTACGGTAAAGGGTTTGCTTGATGGCCACCACCTGAGGATCATTGGCCGACTGGCGTATGAGTTCAATGACGGGATTAAATGATTCGTATGGGTGATGCAAAAGAATATCGCTTTTGCGTATTGCGGCGAAAAAGTCCTGCCCTACCGATAAACCCTTGGGACTGCCCGCCGTAAAGCCTGGGTATTTGAGTTCAGGCCGGTCGATTAAATCGTATATTTCACGGGTACGGCTCAAGTTAACCGGGCCGTCAACTTTATATAACCTGTCCGTCGTCAATTCAAACTGGTCGATTAAATACTCCACTATCTCATCGGGGCAATTGTCGGCTACTTCCAGTCGTACTTCGTCACCATAATTGCGGCTGGTCAGTTCTCCTTCAACGGCCTGCAATAAATCATCAATTTCTTCTCCATCCAGATACATTTCGCTGTTGCGGGTAACCCGGAACTGATAACAATCCTTAACCTTCATACCGTGAAACAGCAAATCCATAAAGGCATGGATTACCGACGATAAAAATACAAAATCATGCGGGCCGCTTTGTGTCTCGGACTGTGGCAGATGAATAATACGCGATAAAGCACGGGGGGCTTGAAGCATGGCTAACTGAATATCGCGGCCAAACGCATCCTTACCTGACAGGGATACGATAAAGTTAAGGCTTTTGTTGAGTACTCTTGGAAACGGGTGTGCCGGATCCAAACCCATGGGGGATAATATGGGCAGCAGTTGTTCTTCAAAATAACGCTGTAGCCAGGTATGCTGTGACTCATTCCATTCCTGTCGGCGTATAAACTGTATTCCTTCGGCCGCCAGTTCAGGGATGATTACCTCGTTTAATACCCGGTATTGTTCCGCAACCAGTTTGTGTGCTCTCAGGCTGATGCTGTGCAGGCCTTCTTGTGGGCTGGATTGATCGGCTTCTATGCGCGTTGATCCGAGTTCCGAGCGTTGAATCAGGCCGGCGACCCGCACTTCAAAAAACTCATCAAGATTGGAACATGAAATGCAAAGGAAGTTGAGCCGCTCCAACAACGGGGTGTGTGCATCCTTGGCTTGCTCCAGCACACGGTGGTTGAATTCCAGCAGACTCATCTCCTGATTGATGTAGAGGTAGGGATCGGTCAAGCTGGTGATTTCACCCTCTTCCTGTGTCTTTTCCAGCAGTTGCCCGCTGCCGGGGTTGTTGGCCATGTCACCGATCATGTAACGGGCGGCCCGAATCATCCGTGCGGCTTTGGTTTTGTTGAATCCGGGAATCCGCTCCAGCTGATCTACATCGGTAGCGGCCAGCTCCTCCACCGAAAAAATGCCATGTTCAGCCAGTACCGAACGGGTTGTTTTGCTGATACCTTTTACGTCTTTAATAATCAAGTGAGTCTCTCCCCGAATAAGATTGGTCGAATTCATGATGTGACGGGCGATCGCCTGTCTGAGCGTGCTAAGTAGCCCTGGCAGGCCGCCAACGATGCGCACATTTATCATGATTTTGAGTCTGTTGTAGTATGCGCCGCTCTTTTTGGAGCCGATTTCCGGCCACTGGGTGGCCGCTTCACCCACACTGATACCGACCCGACCGGGTCAGATACAAACATACATTAGGAACTGGCAAGAATTTTTTTCCATGGGCGGCTATGGCCTTTATGTCTGGACATCCTACGGACTGATGGCCGTGCTGCTCGTTTACAACATCGCCGCCCCCATCCAACGCAAACGACACCTGATGCAACACCTTAAAAGCTTTCTGGAACGTGATTCCAACAAAACCAGATTAGAGGATCGCCCATGACCCCTCGCCGACAACGTATGATCGTGGTGGGTTTGTTGCTGGCAGGTGTAGCCACTGCGGCAAGCTTGGGCCTGACTGCCTTTCAAAAAAATCTGCTGTATTTCTACACGCCCACTCAAGTCAGTGCGGGTGAAGCACCCAAGGGGTATCCCTTCCGGGTAGGTGGACTGGTCGTGGCGGGTTCTGTTCTGCGTGATCCTGAAAGCCTCACCGTGCATTTTTCCGTGACCGATGGCCCTGCTACCCTGCCGGTGGTGTTTACCGGCATTCTCCCCGACCTGTTCCGTGAAGGTCAGGGCATTATTTCGGTGGGTCAACTGGATGGAACCGGGTCATTTCAAGCCAGCGAAGTGCTGGCCAAACACGACGAAAACTATATGCCACCTGAAGTGGCCGATGCCCTCAAACAAAAAGGCCAACTGGTCCCCAACTATAAGGAGTATCAGAAATGATCGGAGAACTGGGTCATTTGGCCCTTATCGTAGCCTTGCTGATGGCGGTGCTACAGTCTGTGTTTCCTTTGCTCGGAGCGGCCCAGGCGGTTCCTGTGTGGATGGCAGTAGGCCGTGCCGCCGGGCGGGCCCAAAGTGGTTTTCTGCTGGTGTCGTTCGGATGCCTGATCGCTACATTCATCAACCATGATTTTTCCATGGTCTACGTCGCGGAAAATTCCAACACCAGCTTGCCACTTTATTACCGCATCGCCGCCACCTGGGGGGCTCATGAAGGCTCCATGCTGTTGTGGGCCACCATTTTAGGGTTATGGACAGCCATGGTGACGTATTTCAGCCGAAGCTTGTCCGAGCCTTTTTTGGCCAGAGTTTTGGGAATCATGGGATTGATCAGCACCGGCATTTTGCTGTTCATCCTGCTGACCTCCAATCCCTTCGTGCGTAACCCCATGCCCCCCGCTGACGGGCACGACCTCAACCCGCTGTTGCAGGACTTCGGCATGACCGTGCATCCCCCCATGCTGTACATGGGGTATGTTGGGCTGTCGGTGGCGTTCAGTTTTGCCATGGCCGCCCTGCTGGGTGGCTCACTGGATTCCGCCTGGGCACGCTGGTCCAGACCCTGGACCTTAATCGCCTGGGTATTTCTTACCTTTGGCATCGTGCTGGGTTCGTGGTGGGCGTATTACGAACTGGGCTGGGGAGGCTGGTGGTTTTGGGATCCGGTCGAAAACGCCTCCTTCATGCCGTGGCTGGTTGCGACGGCTTTGCTGCATTCTCTGGCGGTCACCGAAAAGCGTGGCGCGTTCAAGGCATGGACGGTATTACTGGCTTTGTTTGCTTTTTCGCTGAGCCTGCTGGGGACATTTCTGGTACGTTCCGGCGTATTGACCTCAGTCCACGCTTTTGCTTCAGACCCCACCCGAGGCCTGTTCATTTTGATACTGCTGGCTTTGGTTGTGGGTGGGTCGCTGCTGTTGTATGCCCTCAAAGCCCCCACCATTCGCGATCAAACCCGTTTTGAGTTGTTCTCCAGGGAAAACCTGCTGTTGTTGAACAACATTTTGCTGGTCACGGCGGCGGCCAGCGTATTGCTGGGTACTCTTTATCCTTTGGTGCTGGATGCCTTGAAACTCGGCAAAATTTCAGTCGGCCCACCGTATTTCAGTGCTGTATTCGCGCCGGTCATGGCCCCTGCGTTTCTTCTGGCTGGCATAGCCCCTTTAGTGGCGTGGCGGCAAGCCAGTCTCGGCAAATACGCCCCCATGCTCTACCGTTTGGCCGGTGGCAGCCTGGTGTTGGGGATTATCTTCACGGCTGTGTTCTGGAAAATTCAGGACATGGTCACGGTGGCGGGTTTGGGTATGGCGTTGTGGTTGAGTGCAACAGCCTTGTTCAGCCTGTGGCAGAGGGTCAGGCTCAGGGACAACCCTTGGCAGGGATTGCGTGCCCAGTCGCGCAGTTTTTACGGCATGACTGTCGCCCACATCGGCCTGGCGGTTTTTCTGACTGGAGTCACCCTGTCTGGCACGTACAGTGAGGAAAAAGTCGTGCGATTAGGACCCGGAGACACCGCTGAACTGGACGGATACCGTTTCACCTTCAAGGGCATCACCGAAGTGCAAGGCGAAAACTACACCGCCAAACGGGGTGAATTTGAAGTGGGCCGTGAGGGCGGAGCCACGCATACCCTCAAACCGGAAAAGCGGGTGTACACCGTACGCGGCAACCCCATGACGGAAGCCGCGATAGACCCGGGCCTGACCCGTGACCTTTACGTAGCGATGGGCGAACCCATGGACGACGGCGACTGGAGCGTGCGCCTGTATTGCAAACCGTTCATCCGCTGGATTTGGCTGGGTGGATTATTCATGGCAGGTGGCGGCTTGCTCTCCGCCAGCGACCGACGCTACCGACTGACCCGCACAGCAGAAGCCACCGAACCAAACCTGGCGAATTCACGGGTGGCGTGATTCAGCACGTCTTAAACGTAGTCAGGGGCTTTTAGGTAGTCAGGGCTTCCAGCCCTGAAATTAAAAACACAGGCCATGACATATTTTTTCCTCGTTCCAACGCTCCTGCGTTGGAATGCATACCGACGCTGAATGGCACTTTTCTCGCCTCGTGTTAACGCATACGGAGATTATATTGACCCATCGAGGTACGAGGGAGTAGGAGAACGAGAAATACGACCAGCGACGACTGTAGGTGCGAATTCATTCGCAC
>JBPCSC010000369.1:0-1516 GCA_051007495.1 Methylococcaceae bacterium
AATTAAAGAGTGAGCAAAGTTTTCAGCGAGTACGCAGTGGATTGGCCTATGTGCCTCAGGGACGGCAGATATTCCCAGCCCTCACCGTGGAAGAGAATATCAAAACCGGTCTGGATACAACCAGCAAGGGCATGATACCCGGCTATATCTTCTAGATATTACCGGTGCTGGACGAGATGCGTAAACGGCGCGGCGGCAATCTGTCTGGCGGGCAACAACAGCAACTGGCCATTGCCCGAGCCTTGGTCAGCAATCCTTCCGTGCTGTTACTGGATGAACCTACCGAGGGTATACAGCCTTCCATCATTAAAGATTTGGCGCGAACACTTAAGCGGATTCGGGATATGCGGCAGCTTTCCATATTGGTATCCGAGCAGGTACTCAGTTTTACACTGGACATTGCCGACCGCCTGTTGGTAATCGAAAAAGGCAGTTTTGTGCATGAGTCTCCTCGGGGGGAAGTGGATGCTCAATCCATAGCTCAATACTTATCGGTATAACGGGCAACACACCATACAGAGAAGACCTACCCGTTATTTCTCGTTTGTTCAAAGGAAGAATGCGGTGTCTACCGCTAAGGAGATAAGCCGCGCCGGATCAGCGCGAACGCTGGAATCGGTGTCGCGGGCCGACACCACTTAACAGGGCTAAGTACGCCCATTTATTACACAATGCTCCGGAGACTCAACATGCCTGAAACCATTATCAAAATCGACCTGACCCAATCCCCCTACGACAATGACATGGTGCACAACCGCTGGCACCCGGACATTCCCATGGTGGCCTGGGTGAAGCCTGGCGAAGATTTCATCATAGAAACCTATGACTGGACGGGCGGCTTCATTAAAAACAACAACTCAGCCGACGATGTACGTGACATTGACCTGACCATCGTGCATTTTCTCAGCGGCCCTATCGGGGTTGAAGGGGCAGAACCCGGCGATTTGCTGGTCGTGGATCTGCTGGATGTGGGTGCCAAGCCGGACAGCCTGTGGGGGTTCAATGGATTTTTCTCCAAGAAAAACGGCGGCGGCTTTCTTACCGATCATTTTCCGCTGGCCCAGAAATCCATCTGGGACATCAAAGGCATGTATACCCATTCTCGCCATATACCCGGAGTTGAGTTTGCCGGGTTGATCCATCCGGGTTTGATTGGCTGTTTGCCCGATAAAAAACTGCTGGAAACCTGGAATGAACGCGAAACCGGCTTGATCAAAACCGATCCGGATCGGGTTCCGCCGCTGGCCTGTCCCCCTTGCGCACCCACGGCCCACATGGGGCGATTGAAGGGGGATGCCCGTAACCAGGCCGCAGCGGAAGGTGCCCGCACCGTGCCGCCCCGTGAACACGGCGGCAACTGCGACATCAAGGATCTCTCCCGAGGTTCCCGCGTCTACTTCCCGGTATACGTGCCGGGCGGCGGTTTATCCATGGGCGACCTGCATTTCAGCCAGGGCGATGGCGAAATCACCTTCTGCGGGGCCATAGAAATGGCCGGTTGGCTGCATCTCAGGGT
>JBPCSC010000370.1:0-21243 GCA_051007495.1 Methylococcaceae bacterium
CCCCATAGTCGAGCGTTCAGCATGCCCCACTTCATCCCGCCCCCCCCTTCTGCTCGTTGCTGGACGTTAGTACACCGCCTAAAAAGGCGGTTACGCTTAGCCATTCCGTTACTCAAACACAACCGCGAACGGCTTTATATTCTGGAAATTCTGCTGCACAAGCATCCAGGTATACGCCAAACCCGCTCGATTGCTGATCTAGGACAAATCATCATTCACTTCCAACCGGCACTATTATCAGAAACCCGCTTGCTCGCCCTGCTGGAAGCTGTAATCCCCAACCTGGGACGGGATTCCCAAACGCCATCTCACTCACCCGCCCCTCCCACCGACAAAAAACAAGAACACCAGTTTGCCATTGAAGGCCTGAGTTGCACGTCCTGCGCCCTGCTCATAGAACTCGTACTCCGTCGCGATACCAGAATACACAGCACCATAGTCAACCGTGCTGCAGAAACGGCCAGAGTCAGTGGATACATAGACCGGGAAGCGGTATTCGACCGAATTAATCGCTTGGGGTACAAGGCCAGCCCACTGGATACACTCGGCCAGCGCAAAGCCCTGATGGCACGCGAATCGGAACGCCTCAACACCGCCCGTAGCCGGGCCATTCTGTCTGGAATAATGAGCCTTCCTGTCGTGTTTTTAGCCATGCTCGACTGGCGTGGCACACTGTGGCGTTGGATCCAGTTCGCCTTTACTACCCGGGTGGTAATGGGAACCGGCGGGATCTTTTTTGTCCGCGCCTGGGGTTTGGCGCGACAAAAACAGGCCAACATGGATAGCCTCATTTCCTTGGGCGTGGGTTCTGCTTACGCCTACAGCACCGCCGCGCTGCTCACCGGTCATCCCCACCTTTATTACGACGCAGCAGCCGGCATCATCAGCCTTGTTCTGCTGGGCCGCTACCTGGAAGAACGCGCCAGAGGCCATGCCCATGAAGCCATCCGCCAACTGGTCGATCTACAACCGCGCACGGCACTGCTCCTGTCGGGTGACGGCGAAATTCAAGTCGAGGTCGACACACTTAAGACTGGAGATCTGATCCGAATCAAGCCGGGTTCACGCATACCGACAGACGGAACAGTGATCACCGGACACTCAACGATAGATGAATCCTTGATGACCGGCGAGAGTCTGCCGGTCATCAAGGAAGCCGGACACCGCGTCATCGGAGGCTGCATCAACGGCAATGGCGTACTGACCGTCAGGGTTGATGCCGTAGGCGGTAACACCGTGCTGGCCGGCATCATCCACATGGTCGATCAGGCACAATCAGCCCGGCTTCCCATCCAAAAATATGTCGATCGGGTATCGGCGTGGTTCGTACCGGGAGTCATGCTCATCGCGGGTGCTACTCTGGTGGGAGGATGGTTGTCAGGCGTTCCGTTCTCATCGGCTTTTGCCCGTTCGATCACCGTACTGCTGATCGCCTGCCCTTGTGCTTTAGGTTTAGCGACTCCGGCAGCCGTCATGGTAGGTGCAGGACAAGCCGCCCGGCGAGGTATTTACATCCGCAACGGTGTCAGCCTGGAAATGGCCACCCACCTGAGTTGCGTCGTCTTCGACAAAACCGGAACCATCACCGAGGGCAAACCCCGCGTCACCGAGTACCACAACCTCTCCGAACGTAGCAACAGTGAACTGCTTACCCTCATATCGGCGGCGGAGTCAGGTTCAGAGCATTTTCTGGCCCAGGCCGTAATCGACTATGCCACTCCTCAGGTGGAAGAAGTTTGGCCGGTTGCACAGTTCAAAAACCATCCCGGCCAAGGAATCAGCGCATTTATCCATAATCAGCAGGTTCTGTTGGGCAACAAAAGCCTGCTGGAACTATTCCTGGTCGATACCGCTTCAACACAAGACCTGCTCGCAACCCGATTGCAAGCAGGTCAGACTCCGGTTTTTTGCGCTGTAGATGGACAAATTGTCGCTTTAATGGGGATTTCCGATTCCCCTAGACCGGGTGTCGCCGCCGCCATACAGCGTTTGCACCAACAAGGCATCACCACACTGATGGCCACAGGCGACATCGAAGCGACGGCACGCCAAGTGGCCGAACAGGTTGGAATACTCACGGTAATGGCGGAAGCACGGCCCGAACACAAACTGGGCTTGATTAAACGCTTGCAGGAGAGGGGGGAACGGGTGGGTATGATTGGCGATGGCATCAATGACGCCCCCGCCTTGGCCGCTGCCGACGTGGGTTTTGCGATAGGCACGGGTTCAGATATCGCCATGGAAACCGCTGACATGACGCTCCGCAACGGCGATATTGCTCGGGTTGCCGATGCCATAGTCCTCAGCACCAACACTTTACGCATCATACGGCAGAATTTGGCTTGGGCCTTTATCTACAATGTGATGGCCATTCCTGTTGCCGCACTCGGCAAACTCAACCCCATGCTGGCTACGATGGCGATGACACTCAGTTCCCTGTCGGTCGTCCTCAATTCTCTAAGACTCAAAAACCGATAATCTCAAACTATGCGGGAAACACTCCCGCCAACTCAGGCGGAAGTTCAACCTCCATAGCAATAGGCAGATGATCGGAACAAGGAAAGTGTATGGATTCCAGCCTTCTGACCCTAAGCGTCGGTGTGACCAGGATGTAATCCAGCATCTTGTGCGGATGCCAACTGGGAAAGGTCATGACTTCCCGATCCGGCAAACACAGCCCCGTTTTACTGCGCAACACCGCCAGTTCACTCGCATTAGGGCGGCAATTGAAATCCCCCATCAAAACGACATGTGACTGATCGCCAATTAGATCAGCCACAAATTCGAGTTGCCTCAAGCGATAGCGTCGCATCAATTCAAGATGCACCACCACCAGAAAAAGCGCGTTCTGCTTATCCTGTCCATAGCGCACTGCCAATGCCCCCCGACCGGGTATGCCGGGTAATCGGTAATCCTGAACGGAATCCGGCCGGTAACGACTTAACAAACCATTACTGTGTAAGGCCAAATCACCGAAACGCCGGTTGATTTGATTATGCCAATACGGATACCCGGCCAGATGAGCCAGATACTCTGTCTGCACCACATGGTGACTGCGCGCTCCGCCCCCATCTACTTCCTGCAAGCCCACTAAATCAAATGGTGCCACCACTTTGGCAATGCGATCCAAATTGATCAACCGTTTGCGCGACGGCCAGACATGCCGCCAACCACCGGTCAGATATTCAGGGTAACTGGCAGTGGCAATGCCGGTTTGTATGTTGAAGCTGGCCAGCCTGAGGATACGGGGATTGGGCCCCGCATCGGTTTCAACACAGGCTTGTACGGGACATTCACGACCTCCCTGCTCAGTTCGCGCCGATAATGCTTCCGGCCCATCGCCATCCATTTCGGTGTGCTCACGGGTTTGGACGCGGGAAGACGCATCATCTAACAGGTGTGTTGCCCGGTTAACCATGAAAACTCGTAGAGGATGATTCAGAGGGAAGCGTCGGGGTTACTTGCTGGAAGATTCACGCTTGATGAGTTCATCCATGATGGCGATCATTCTGGGAAAGCTCTTGGCCTGAGAAGGGCTGATGCGGTATTTGCCATTAACAATGACCGAAGGCGTACCAGTGATACCATAACGTGCGCCCATAGGTTCTGCCTGTCGCATCTTGGCATCCACAGCAAACGATTTATACGCCTTACGCACCTCCGCCTCGGCCACACCATGCTGAGCAAAAAACTTGATCAGCGCATTTTCCTGTTCTAAAGGTTCATGGCGATTCTGAATCGCTTCGTAGAAATCCGGATGCAAACGTCCTAGCACGCCCAAAGCCTCGGCGGTAAAAAATGCCTTGGCATGCGCCCCCCACAAGGCACTGAAAATCGCCGGTTGGCGGATGAACGTGACATGGTCGGGCTTTTTCTTGAGCCAGGCGTTTAAATCCGGCTCAAAGTGATAGCAATGAGGGCAGCCGTACCAGAAGAACTCCAGCACCTCAACCTTACCGGAATCCATCACAGGTTGAGGCGGGGTCACCAAGTCATAATCGACTCCGGCCTTGAACTCCTCGGCCTGAACCGTGACCAGATTCATCCCCATTAGTATAAGAAAAGTGCTCATCCAGATCAGATAATGTTTCAGCATGATTGCCTCGTAAATCAGTTGGCTAGAATGTCTATAAGAAATTGAAGGTAAGCGGAGGAGGGGGTTATTTAAGACCCGAGATGAAATCAGCAACCGCCATGATTTCCTCATCGCTCAGTTTCTGAGCCGCTGTGCGCATCATGGCATTCATGTCGTTGCCCCGGGGTCCCGCTTTGAAATCTTTCAGCGTCTTTTCCAGATAAGCCGCGTATTGTCCTTTGAGCGACGGAATAACCGCCAGCGGATTACCTTGGCCATGAGGATCATGACAGCCACTGCAGGCCGCCACTTGCGTGTTCGGATTGCCCGTTCTGTAGATTCGCTCGCCCAACGGGTTGGGCAGGGTCTTTTCGATAGTACCTGGTCGGCTGGCATAATAAGCACTCAAATCCGCGATGTCTTCGTCGGACAACATTTCCGAGATGGCATTCATGGTTGGATTAGGTCTTTTCTGAGATTTGAAATCATGCAGTTGCTTGGTGATATAGGCCGCATGCTGACCGGCAAACTTCGGAAAGATAGGTGTCTCGCTATTGCCGTCTTCCCCATGACAACCGGCGCAAGTAGCCGCCTTTTCTTTACCCGCAGACACGTTGCCTTCGGCATGCACCCATGAACACCCGATGAGCAACAGCAGTGTGGTGAACAGCTTTTTGTTATACATTTTGAAATACCTCTACGTAGTGAAATTTCAGACCGCCGTGCGCGTCATACGCAGGTATGTCCAATCGCGCCGACTCGCAACCCCAGAGACATCCGGGGGAGCAAGGATACCAAGCAAATGCCCTTCAGTCCCTTTAATTTCTCAATCAAATACGGGTACACTAGAAATGTCAACTCACATCAGTAGCGTTTTTTTCTCCGGATGAACCCGATTTACCGCAAAACCCATTTCATCACCAGTGCCAATGGCCTGAGTTCCGCTCCACCCGATGTAGGCAGTGAGGTCGCTTTCGCAGGGCGCTCCAATTCGGGTAAATCCAGTGCCATCAATGCCATCACCGAACAGAAGTCACTGGCGCGGGTTAGCAAGACGCCCGGCAGAACACAACTCCTGAATTTTTTCCGGGTAGACGATCACAACCGCCTGGTTGACCTGCCCGGTTACGGTTATGCCGCTGTTCCCGGCGTAGTGCGAAATACTTGGCGCAGTTTTCTCGAAGAGTACCTCACCCGCCGACACTCCCTGCGCGGCGTGTTTCTGTTGATGGATATCCGTCATCCCTTGACTGAATTCGATATCCAAATGGTTGATTGGTGCATACATACCGGATTGCCCCTGCACGTAGCCCTAACCAAAGCCGATAAACTCAGCCGGGGAGCAAGCATGAGTGTTTTGCACCAGGTCGATCAAACCCTGAGTCGCACCGCACTGGCCCGAATCACCACCCAGATTTTTTCCTCTCCCAAACGAACAGGCATTGAACAGGCGCATCAGGTTCTGGATGAATGGCTGGGCTACACACCCGATTCCAGTTCATCTTCACCACCCGATCAACAACCATGACTCAAGTTGCAGGTGAACGCTCATGAATATCGCAGAAATCAAAAATCTACTCGAAACAGAAGTCACTGTCATTTTGCAAGAATCCCCCTCCTTCAAAAACTGGCTGGAGCAATTCATTTACAACCGGACGGTAAGCCCTGAGAGTTTTGACGCACGCTTCGAGCGTTATTTGAAAGAATGGGCCGCGCAAAGAGAAGCTCAATCTCAACAATGGTCAGAACTGCGCGAAGAATGGCGGCGGCAACGCGAGATTGATCAAGCACGATTTGACGCGCACATCCAAGATCAAAGCAAAAACTGGCAAGAAGAAGGACAGAGATGGAGAGAACAGCACGCCAAAGATATGGAGCAGATCAGAATTCAAGAAGAAAAATGGAACGAACAATCGCAGAGATGGAACGAACAATCACAGAGATGGGGCGAGCAATCGCGGAAATGGGACGAACAATCACAGAGATGGGGCGAGCAATCACAGAGATGGGACGAACAGCGCGATAGAGATCGTGAGCACGCCAGACTGGAGGAAGAAAAATGGAAGGAGCAAAACCGTCGCTGGGAAGCCAATGCAGAAGAAATGCGCGCATTAAGATCAAAGCATGATCAATCCATAGGCGCACTGGGTGCTCGCTGGGGAATCGCCTCCGAACAATCTTTTAGATCCGCCCTGAGCAGTATTCTAATGCAATCCTTCGGAGTGAACGTGCTCAACATTAATGAATACGACGACCAGGGTATCGTGTTCGGGCGACCGGATCAGGTGGAATTAGACATCATCATCCAAAATGGAACGCTGATTATTATTGAACTGAAATCATCCATGTCGAAAAGTGAAATGTACATATTTGATCGCAAGTGTACCTATTACGAGGCCCGTCATCAGCGCAGTCCTGATCGAAAAATCGTCGTGTCTCCCATGGTTGATGCCAAAGCCCAAGAAGTAGCCAAACGGCTAGGCATAGAAGTGTTCACCTTTGCAGAAGACGTCAGTCAGTTGAACTAACCCCCTCGGCACTGTTTTCAATCCCCCCTCGCAATTAATCATGAGCAAAACATTTGAAATCCGCTTAAAACGTCCTGCCGCCGACATCATTGCCGATGCCAAGCAAACGGCCCTTCGCAAGGGCATTCGTTTCGAGGGAGATAGCCGACTAGGACATTTTTCAGGCTTGGGACTGGATGGCCATTACACCATCGAAGGCGACAACTTATCCGTACAGGTCACCAAAAAACCGATGCTGCTGTCGTGGGCTATGATAGAAACAGCGGTGAAGGACTACTTCTCCAGTTGAACCCATCGCCATGTCCGAACACATCCTGTTCCTGACCGGCAAACTGGCTGAAGCCCAGTTGCGCCGCACACTGGAGGACATGACACCCTCCTTTCGCTACACCGTACAGGTTTTGGGTGTATCGGTGGCCGCCTTGATGACCGCCGACATGATTCAGCGACGACTGCACGACACCTTGGGCGCGGATCGCGTTCTGGTTCCTGGTCGTTGCCGTGGCGATCTCAATGCACTCTCAAATGCTTTGGGAATACCCGTGGAGCGAGGACCCGAAGAACTGCATGATCTGCCCTACTTTTTCGGAAAAAAACGCAAACCGGCCGATTTGTCTCGCTACGATTTGCTGATATTTGCCGAAATCGTCGACGCGCCCCGGTTGAGTGTGGACGACATACTCCGCAGGGCACATGATTTCCGGAAACGAGGGGCCAATGTCATTGATCTAGGCTGTCTGCCTTCGACGCCGTTCCCCCACCTGACTGATTCCATCGCTGCACTAAAAGCGGAAGGGTTTAAGGTCAGCGTAGATTCATTAGAAACGGATGACTTGTTGGCGGGTGGAATGGCAGGAGCAGATTATCTGCTCAGTTTGAATGAGGAAACACTGTGGATTGCCGATCGGGTGAGTTCCATCCCGGTTCTGATCCCCGCCAAACCGGGCGATATGGCATCACTGCACCGCGCCATCAAACACATGCAGGCCCGGCAGCATTCATTTCTGGCCGATCCAATTCTCGATCCCATACATTTTGGCTTCACGGCCTCGCTGGTGCGCTATCACACACTACGCCAGCAGCATCCCGACATTGAACTCATGATGGGTGTGGGCAACCTGACCGAACTCACCCACGCCGACACGGCAGGAATCAATGCCATGCTGTTGGGCGTTTGTTCGGAACTGGGCATCCGCCACATATTGGCCACGGAAGTCAGTCGCCATGCCCGAAATGCCGTTGGAGAAGCCGATCTCGCCCGTCGCATTTACTATGCGGCCCATCAAATCGGAGCCTTGCCTCGTCATTTCGATGATGGACTCATGGCTTTGCATGAACGCTCGCCCTTCCCATCCAGTCGCGACGAAATCGAACAACTGTATCGAAACGTACGTGATCCCAGTTTTCGTATTCAGGTCAGCGCAGACAGCGTACATGTATACAACCGCCACGGATTCCATTCCGGGGTGGATCCGTTCGAGTTCTATCCCCACCTGAACGTAGAACACGATGGCGGACATGCCTTTTATTTGGGTGTGGAACTGGCGCGAGCCCAGATTGCCTGGCAACTTGGCAAACGCTACACCCAAGATCAGATGCTACAGTGGGGCTGTCAGGTCGAACTGACCGACTCGAACAGCGATCCTCACGGCTACAAGCCCGCTGGAAGTACCTTAAAAAAAACCAAGTAGACATTCATTGCGAAAGCAAGCCACCCGATTCGAATTGGGCAAACCACTGCCCCGCCCCCTCGGGAGAAGACGCTTCATAGTACAAAGACAGCAGACGCAAATGACCACGATGACCATATTCACTCCCCGGGCTGAGACTTCTAAAACGCTCTCCCCCCAAAAGCTGGTGGGTAGTCGTGTGAAATAACCTGGAAAGGCAACCACCTCGTAGCATGGTGTCCAGCATTTGTGGGCCGGCGATGAGGTAAGGCCGACAGTAGCCCAGACGTCCAAGTGCTTCCACCAGCAACCGCCCCTCAACCGCCCTATCCTTACCTGCAATCAATAATTGATAGCCTTGATCACGCCAGTAGGCCACACGTCTGGGGCAGGCATTTTGCCCTGTGGCGATGTAACACGTCTGGCCCGAGGCGCGAATACCAGGATGCAGTGGGAAATCCAGGCTGGCACTGGCGATCACCACGGCCGGTTGGGCAGGCAAACCTTGTTGTTTACGCCAGTCGACCAAATCCTTACCCAGGTCATGTTCACCCACCTGCAAAATGTTGCCTAAATGCCCCGCCACCAGTGCCTTCAGATAGGCACCATGGGTAATCAGGCAATCGGTCTGGCCATGCAATTCCAGAAACAAACGGAAATCATTGCTAGTTGTGATAGATCGTGGCAGATAGGGTGTGCCGTCCTTGGCTTCGAGTGCAATGCGTCCGTCCAGACTGGACAGAAAATTGGCATATACAAAAGGTTTGTCGGGGGTACCGAGTCGGTGCAGGTGCAGTTGCAGATACAGCCCTTTCAGGGCGACAGCTTCTGCCGGAGCGGGAAATAAGCGAAGTATGACAGCGTCCTCAAACGCAAGCGGGAAACGACTTATTCTATTTCACCGTGATCTTGATCATGCCAGTGCATTTTAGTCAGAACGCTCATGCCTCCGGCCACCAGCAAACCAAAAATGAACACGATAACATTTGCCGACAGTTCGGCCTTGATCATCAGCGCGTAGACACCCAGCATCAACAGCACGCTGATGTTTTCATTAAAATTTTGTAGTGCTATCGAGTGGCCAGCCCCCATCAACATATGACCACGATGCTGGAGCAAGGCATTCATGGGAACCACGAAATATCCGCCCATGGCCCCGATCAGAGCCAGCGCAGGCAGGGCGATTTGCCAATCGTGGATGAACACCATGGAGGCAACCGTAAGACCCATGGCAATACCCATAGGTAATACCCTGACAGAATGTTCCAGTGGAACCAACTTGGCGGCGACCGCAGCCCCCACACCAACGCCCACCGCAACAACAGCCGTCAACTGAGTAGAATGCTCCAGATCCATACCTAAAGCTGTCGCGGCCCAGATCAACACAATAAGCCGCAGAGTCGTACCAGCCCCCCAAAACAGAGAAGTAACCGCCAGCGAAACCTGCCCCAGCGGATCCTTCCACAGTTGAAGGAAGCAATGGCCGAAATCCTGAATGATGTACAGCGGGGTTCGCTTGGGCAGGGCATGGTCAATAGGCAACTTTGGAACGTATAACTTGAACACTGCGGCCAGAAAATACAGTATCAGAATCGCCGCAATGGCAAATTCAGCGGCGGAATCAATTCCAAAGTTGTATTCGAGACCGGCTAGCCGCTCAGCCATGATACCGCCCAGTCGATCACTGATGAGCAGTCCACCAATGACCGCCCCAAAAATAATGGCGGCCACGGTAAGTCCTTCCATCCATCCATTGGCCCAGACCAACTTGCGTGGTGGGAAGTACTCACAGATGATCCCGTATTTGGCAGGAGAGTAAACGGCCGCGCCGATGCCGACCACCCCATACGCCAATAGCGGATGAACCCCAAACAACATGGCCGCGCAAGCCACGATCTTGACCGTGTTGCTAATTAGCATCACCTGCCCCTTGGGCAAAGCATCAGCAAACGGCCCCACGAAAGGTGCCAAAATGATGTAAGCAAAAACAAAAAATTGCTGTAGAACAGGCGTCTGCCATTCAGGGGCACTTAAATCCTTGAGCAGGGCAATAGCTGCAAACAAGAGCGCGTTGTCTGCCAAGGCAGAGAAAAACTGGGCGGCCAGTATGTAATAAAAACCGCTGTTCGGTGCAGATTCTTGGTCGTCTGAGGCGACGCTGGGACTGTGATTCATGGCGTGATATGCGTTTTTATGGCTGAAGCGTGATAAGGGGCATTTTTGTAACACTAGTTCGGGGCAGGGATTGGCCCGCAAGCCGACTACCACAAGGGCCATGGGAGCAGCCAGAGTTCAAAACCAATCGCTTTCCTATCGGAAAAAGACCGCTATTATCCCCGAAAACCAGACGATTGCTCCATGCCCGCCTCATTTTTTTACACCTCCGCGATCACGGCAGCCATTTGAACAGAAAATGCCGCCACATGATATTTCAACCCGATCAAAGCGGTATAATGGCTCAGATAACAGCTTTACGGCCCACTGGGGCATTACTTCCTTCATGTCACTTACCCGCTCATTAACATTAGGAGATTCCATGGCTACCATACAAACCATTCAATTCGGTGAAATGCACATTAATCCCGATAAGGTCATCACTTTTCCTCAAGGACTGCCAGGCTTTGAGGATGTCACTCGTTTTACTCTTTGCCACGAAGAAGGCAGTGACGGCATCGTCCATTACCTGCAGTCGGTCGAACAGGGCGAACTGGTGTTTTCTGTAGGCGAACCATCACAATTCGGCATACACTACCAATTCACGCTGAGCGACGAAGAACTCTCCTTGCTGGAGTTGACCGAAATGAGTGATTTGCTGATTCTGATTTTGCTGTACAAAGACGAAAGCGAATCGACTGGCCGCATTCAGCCCGTACAAGGTGCGTTCACCTTGCCGCTGCTTATCAACGAAAGCGCACGGAAAGGCATACAAAAAATCATGCAAACCCTAACCCCCAGTGTGCTGCTTTCGGAAATTTCCAATCCGGTGGAATAACACGCCCACTCACACTTGACGCACCGGGGCGGTTCGCAACAACGAATCACCCGCTGCTCCCTTGACACATTAAGACAATCCTCCCACTGCATCGACCATGCGCTATTTAATCCCCTTGGCTGTCTTTGTCATCATGGTGGCTTTCCTTGGAATAGGGTTGACCCTTGACCCGCACGAAGTCCCCTCCCCTCTCATCGGTAAACCCACCCCCGCGTTCAGCTTGCCCGAAGTATCCCGTCCCGCCGAGACCTTCACCCAAGAGCGGTGAATAGGGCAGGTCAGCCTGGTCAATGTATGGGCTTCATGGTGCGTCTCCTGCCGACAAGAACACGCAACCCTGGTGGAACTATCCCGCCAGGCTATCGTGCCCATATACGGGCTGAACTACAAGGATGAACGCGAAGCCGCCCTAAGGTGGCTGAAAGTGCTGGGTAATCCTTATAACGCCAGTGCTTTCGACGCAGATGGTCGCATCGGCATCGAATGGGGTGTTTATGGTGTGCCTGAAACTTTTGTCATAGACCGCAAAGGAACGATACGCTACAAACACACAGGCCCTGTCACTCCTGAAGCACTCGAAAAAACCTTGCTTCCCCTGATTCGACAACTCCAGGCACAACCGGCATGAAATGCATCATATTCTTACTGTTGCTGGCCGCCTCGCTCTCTACCGTAGCGGTTGAAATACGAGAATTCGCAGACCCAACCCAACAACAGCACTACGAAAATCTGATAGAAGACCTGCGCTGTCTGGTTTGCCAAAACCAGTCCCTGGCGGATTCCGATGCTGATCTGGCCAAAGATTTGCGTGATGAGGTTTATCACATTATTCAAAGTGGCCAGACGGAGCAGGAAGCCATTCGTTTTCTTACCGATCGATACGGAGATTTCGTCCTCTACCGCCACCCCTTCAAACCAATCACCGCACTGCTGTGGTTAGGGCCCTTTCTGCTTTTGCTTGGAGCTGCTGGATTTTTGTCCCGTCACGCCAAACGGCGCGCCAGCACAACCCCATCCGATTTATCTGCAACGGAAAAAAAACGGCTAGAACAACTCCAGAGAGAAACCGAACAGGAAAGATCGGCACACTAACCCGCATCCAGATTTCATCATTTCTGCGCCAGGTCAACTGGTTCATCCAATACTATCGCATCCATCAAAACTCCATGTGCGGGTAAATTATTATGTTCCATGACTGTAAGAAAAAAAACAGGATAATTCGGCTCAAGCGCACTGAAGATAATCGAGCTGCGTCCGTTAAATGGTAGACCTGTGTCCACGACAGAAAGCATCATGCAAGACAATACTACCATCAGCAAACTCAACCTTGAATTCTCAGATGTACTGGCGTGTTCCTTTCACGATATCAAGAACTCACTGGAACTGCTTTCCATAACACTTGAAAATCTGTCGGATAGTATTCCGGACTATCCCTTAAAGAAAGACCATGTCACCTGTGTGCAGTACGAAGTACTACGCATCAACAATACGCTGACCTACATGCTGACCATTTACAAAATGGAAAATCAGCAATTCATGCTCGATTTGAACTATAACTCGGTATTTGAACTGATAGAAGAAACCTATTACAAATACCTGATGTTTACCCAGAACCGGGGAATAAGCATGGAAATAGACTGCCCCGAAGAACTGATATGGTATTTCGACAGAAATCTTGTTTCCATCATACTCGACGAGATTATCAACAACACCTGTCGATATACACACAGCAAACTGTTGTTGACCGCCAGTGCGGACGACGATTACATGACGATTACTGTCGAAGACGATGGTGAAGGATACCCTGATGTACTCATACAGATTTTCTGCCAACCGACACCCGAACTGGATACCATTCAACTGAAAGGATATCGAACTGGACTGGGCATGTACTTTGCGAAAACCATAGTAGAGAACCATACCAATAAAACGGGCAACACCGGATACATACAATTAAGCAACGAAGGGAGCCTGGGAGGGGGGAAATTCTCCCTGGTGCTTCCTGTATGAATATTTACCAGATAGTACATTAAATAATGCCAAGATGATTGATCTTTCCAACAAAAAAATACTGGTGGTAGATGACATTCCCATGATGCGAACTTCCATAAAAGCCATGGTTGATGCTCTGGGAGCCAAGGACATTGATATGGCCGGTAATGCAATAGAAGCCCTGCAGAAAATTTCCACAAAACCCTTTGACATCATACTTTGTGATTATTATCTTGGGGATGGAAAAAGTGGTCAGCAGGTATTGGAGGAGTCCAAAACGCTGGGACTATTGAAGGCCAATGCCATTTTTATCATGATTACGGCCGAAAAGGCCAGACATCAAATCATGAGCGTAGTCGAATACCGGCCTGATGCCTATCTGATAAAACCCTTTAACAAAGATACACTCAGGTACAATATCGAGAAAACCGTTGACCGAAAAAGCAACTTCGAGGAAATTCATGATGCCGTGGATAAAAAGGATTATAAAACGGCCATCACCTTGTGCGACAAAAAAGCCCGCGAAAACCCGCAAAATTCGGTTGAATACTTCAAGATAAAAGCCGGACTACTGCTGGATACCGGTCAATATGACAAGGCCCGTTCGATATACGAGGCATTTCTGGCCAAACGGGAATTATCATGGGCAAGATTCGGTCTGGGTAAAGTAATGCATCAGACAGGACTATACGCGGAAGCCAAAGAGATATTTGAAGAAATCCTAAAGCAAAACAACAACATGATAGAAGCCTACGACTGGCTGGCCAATAGCCTGTTAGCCTTGGGAGAAAACGAACAGGCACAAAACACCCTGCATACCGCCACCCGGTTGTCGCCTGGAGTATTGAGGCTAAGAACCCTGGCCGAACTGGCCTTCAAAAATAAGGATATGGAGGGTTGCTGCAAGGCCTACAAAGAACTCATCCATGCCAGTCGGGATTCGGCCCACAAAAGCCTGACTGACTACGTCAATTACAGTGACGCACTCAATCGGCTTGAAAAACCCGGCGAAGCACTGAACATACTCAAAACGGCCCGTAGCAATTTCAAGTCTTCCGCAGAAAATCAGTTGCGGATAGCCTTGGCCAGAGGCGTGATTTATTCCCAGGCCGGCAAAACGGTTGAAACCTCAAAATGCGTCAAGGAAGCACGCAAACAATACGAAATGAATCTGGATAACCTTGATACTCCGGTAGCGTTGGAAATTATCAACAGCTGCCTGACCGTAGGCGAAAAAGACTACGCAAAAAATGTTTCTACGGTGGTAAGCAGCCACAACCCGGAAGATACCTCTCTGACAGCCCAGATAGAGGCTCTGTTTGAACAGGCCGCAGCGGCTGAAGCGGCCCGCATGCGAGCTAAAGCGGCGGAAAGCAACCACAAAGGCGTTGAATTTTTTGAGAAAGGTCGACTGGAAGAGGCCTATGTCAGTTTTGAAATGGCAGTTACCGGCGAACCAGATAACCTCACCTACGCAATCAATGCGGCCCAGGTATTGATTATTGATATGCAGAAAAAGGGAGGAACCGAAGAACAAATAAAGCGAGCACGTGAATTACTGGAAATCAGCTTGCCTGAAAGTGCCAACGACAATCGCCATGCCCGTTTGGTTAGTATGTACAAAACCATCAAGGTAAAAAAGAAATAACCCGTGACGATCCTGCCATGAAGCCCAGGGTTAAGCTATGGTATCTCCCATACCCCTTACTATTCCTCCCGCTACTATTACCCATACCGTTCAGTGCAATCGCCGCCCCGGATAACTATATATTGCCCGCCTTGGGCAAAGCCAAAACCGGAGTTGTTCTGAATACCCAGGGGCAATCCTTGCCACTGCATCGATTAATGGGGAAAAAAATCGTCATACTGAGTTTCATCTATGCCACCTGCAGTGACGAAAACGGTTGTCCACTGGCAACCCGAACCCTGCTCGACCTGGGCAAACGCATACACACTGATCCAAAACTCAAAGACCAGGTTAAACTGATTACCCTCAGTTTTGATCCGCTACACGACACACCAAAAGCCATGCAACACTACGCCGAAGGGTTTAATGCCTTAAAGCTGGATTGGCAGTTCTTGACTACCCGTAACGAAACAGAACTACAAACTTTACTGCAAGGCTATAACCAGGATGTCAGGAAAATATATGACAAACAAGGGGTGTTCACGGGTACTTATAGCCACCTGCTCAGGGTCTATTTGATTGATCGCAGCCTACAGATTCGTAATATCTACAGCAACGAACTGCTCCAGACCGGGTGGCTAATCAAGGATATTTCGACCCTTTTGGAAACGAACCCGTCCAAACCCGTTCGCGAGGCGGTTTCCGAGGCGCATCGCGTCTATCAGGCCGGTGATGACAAGTCTGGATATAACGATTCTGGCTATATCAGCCAGTCGATCGCCCTGGCGACACGACAAGGCAAACCCGCCCGTCTGCTTGATTTTGTCCATATCCCTCCTAAAGGTTTGCCTCCAGCCCCCATACCTCACGATAATCCCTTATCTGCCAGCAAGATTGAATTGGGCAGAAAGTTATTCTTTGACCGCAACCTGTCCTTCAACAATACTTTTTCCTGCGCGATGTGTCATATCCCGGAACAGGGATTCACCAGCAATGAAATGGCAACTGCCGTGGGTTTGGAGGGACGCTCAGTCCGACGCAACAGTCCTACTCTGTATAACGTCGGATATGCCCGCTTGCTCTTTCACGATGGCCGGGAAAACAGCCTGGAGCGCCAGGTATGGGGACCATTGCTGGCCTCTAATGAAATGGGAAATCCTTCCATCGCCTTCGTGCTGGACAAGATTCGAGCGGATGCAGACTATGTACGCCGGTTTTATCAGGCGTTTCAAAAAAAACCCGGCATGGAAACGCTGGGCCAGGCACTAGCCAGTTACGAACGCAGCCTGAATGCAGCCGATTCCCCTTTTGACCGTTGGTATTATGGCCATGAAGACAGTGTCTTGAGCGAACCCGCTATCAAGGGTTTCTTTTTATTTACCGGAAAAGCCGGTTGCAGTATGTGTCATGTTGTTACGCGCCAGTACGCATTATTTACCGACCAATTACGCCATAATACCGGATCAGCTTTTACCCAGCGTGATCCATCCTCATCAGGCAAGACGAAGATAAACCTGGCCCCAGGTATTTTTGTTGATGTAGACAATCGGGATATTGAGGCTTATAGCACTCCGCCACCTGCTGACCTTGGTTATTATGAAATCAGCCAGAACCCCAAAGATCGCTGGTCTTACAAAACGCCTACTTTAAGGAATATATCCCTGACCCGCCCCTATATGCACGACGGTTCTCTGGCCACACTTGAAGACGTGGTGGATTTTTATAATCAGGGCGGAATAGCCAATGAAAACCTGTCTCCCTCAATAAAACCCCTGGGGCTATCTGCAGAGGAAAAACACTCATTGGTGATGTTCCTGAAAACCCTGACCGGCAGTAATATCAACACGTTGATATCCGATGCATACGCCGCGCAAACCTTAAAACGCAGTCCTCTTGCTAAGCCCCAAAAGTAACTAACAACTGCCGCCCTGAAACCGTTAATTCGTTGATTTCCAACTGCACTCTTCTGAAACTTGCCGGGTAATCCGGAACCTGACCGGATTCCATAGCCTTATTCAATAACGACTCCAGCGCATGGGCCGCTTCTCTGAGTTCGGTCAAACCACACAGGCTGGCGGCCCCATTAATTTGGTGGGTTATATCCATGGCCTCTTGCCATCGTCCTGACTCCAACGCCCCATCCACAGCCAACACCTGAACGGGCCACTCTTCCAGCATTTTTTTCACCAGGGTTATGGCTAAGGGCTGGTTATTCCGGGTTGCCGCCAACAATACTTGGGCCAGGTCATTTTTCTCCTGCCTGGCAGTATGGTTTATACTCGGACGAAGACGCGTTTCAGGGCGGGAGGATAAACCCACTGCTGACCGGTCAGAGGCTTTTTTTTCTGGGGTAAAAACAGGATGTCCGATCCACTCATTGGCTTGTTTTGCATCTGACTTCTGTACGTCCATGATCAATTTCAGCCAGTCCGCACTGCGTATAGGTTGATTAAGGCAGATAGCCCCTTTCCTGCGGTAGTAATCACGCCCCTCCAAATCCCCGTAGGGCAATATCAAAACCGGCCAGGCATCGACACGTTTACAAGACTCGGCAAAGGATTCCAGCCGCGAACCGCGTTGTAGCGAACTCTGCTGGTTCAAAATAACGATTTTGAGTCTCGATTTAATTGCGATGCAGTGTGTGGCACTGTCTATTCCTTCACAGGTCACAGCCCGAATACCCAGACTCATTAACTGCCAGACCCAAGCCTTGCGTGACAGAGGAACGCTGTCTATAACGCATACGGATATTCCCTGCCATTCCAGAACAGCTTCATTTTTATTGACCTGCCCCAAGGGCAGATTCATACTACAAAATACCCCGTCACCCATCCCGCTGAATATCCCATACCGCCCACCCAATGCTTGAATAACCGAAGCGACAGAGGTCGTATTACGATTGCCTTGGGTATCGGTATAAAGAACATGCCCGGCACCAAACAGAAACGACAGGCGATTCCTGACTTCAGTAGAAATATCCGCCAATGGAGCATGAATAACAATGAGCCAACCGGGTTCGCCCCGCAACACAGAAACCCTGACCCGAATCAC
Source organism: Methylococcaceae bacterium (assembly GCA_051007495.1). Classification (GTDB taxonomy): domain Bacteria; phylum Pseudomonadota; class Gammaproteobacteria; order Methylococcales; family Methylococcaceae; genus CAIVXW01. Next base: position 17,936 of record JBPCSC010000370.1, read on the forward strand.
CAGTCGGCCATGGTGCATCACCCGCCCCAACTGGGTAATCCAGTGCATGAGTATCTGAGTTATTCGTGATGAATCACCATATACTTTTTTGGGTACATCAGGGCTAACGGCCAAAATCAGCGTGATATTGGGTAAACTGGCCACCAATACCCCCATAAGGTGTTCAAGACATACTCGCGGATCAAAATCATGCGAACCGTACTCAGGATTAAGACCATCCTGTCGCCAATCCCGAATCAGATTATCAAATGTCTCTATCAAATTCAGCGGTTGATTCGCGTCCAACAGCAGTGGACGTAATCCGCTCTCAACTTCAGACAGAAATAGTAGCCTGGCCCTTCGCTCCATGTCGGACAGGGTATGTGCGGTGTCCAACGCACGGTTCCGTTCATGCAGCAAACACTCAAAACGTCGGGCTTCTAGCGTCCATTTTTGCCGTTCTTGCGTGTAGCGTTCCCGTTCTCTGTTCAGACTATCAACCAGCACATCCAGGCCGACACGGATGGATTCAAAGTCATTACCATAAGCAGGCACAAGGTCAGATGAATGCTCTTGCGCCACCCATCGTCTGATTCGTTCATTCAGCAAGCGTAATGGGCGAATATGGGCGTGAATCAGATACCGCCTAATCCAAGCCAGTATTCCCAGCGTGATCACCAGCATCATCGCGACAGACTCCAACTCTTCCGCAAGGTGCTCATTGCGAGAATTAGACGACCACACCAGCCTGATACGGCCTATCACGCGCTCCTCACTCAGTACTGGCTCATCTACAACCAAGTTTTCAACTCCCTCGGCAGTGGAAGGGGTATTGATCGTGAACAAAGCCAGCTCCCGGCCTTGCAGGTCATAAACACTTAACCGGGATACATAGAGTTGTTCTGGTTGTCGGCCCAACCAAGCCCGTAACCTGTCTCCATTCCAGTACTCCAGACCGTTGGAAACCGTGCAGGCCAGTCGCTGGGCCATCAGTACGGCCCTATATTCATACGCCTGGCGAACCCGTGCCGTCTGCTCGTACACCAAATGGCCCGCAAAACCCAGCACTACCATCAGGTAAGGCAGCAGAGCAACCCACAGCAAGCATTTATGAATACTCAAGCGTGTCGGATTCGGAAGGACTGAAAACATCACGCTGCTCGTGTATGATGGCCGGAATTAAAGCCCCAGAATAATGGCCACCAGCAGTATGGTCATAAAAACCGCTATGGTAGTCAGCACGGCTCCCTGGACTTTCCTGGATTCATCCATGAGGCCCATAGGGCCCAAAACCAGCCCTACCGGGGGCATAAACAGGGTCGCTACAATCAAGGACACCATCACTAACGCGCTCCACGGATGACCAGACCCCGCGTGATGACCCGAACCATCAATCGCTAGACCGCACCCGGTACACACCACAGCCTTATCCGTGACCGCCTTCCCACAATTACGACAGAACATAAAAACCCCTCACGATGAAAAAATTTGAATTCATAATCCGCCCGATCAGCACCTTCTGATACGGGAGCCTGCTATTTCTACCGCATCGCCCGCATCAATAGAAGCCACCCCGATGTTTATTGGAGTCCATCATTGGAACACGCATACGACGATTTCGCCTACGAAGAAGACGACCTGGGCCCTAGCAAATCTGAACTGAAACGGCAGAGTGCCGCCATGCAGGCACTGGGAGAAGAATTGATGTCATTACCTGAAGAGCATTTGATTGCTCTTGACCTGCCTGAAGACCTGCAGGAAGCCATCCGCCTAGGGTGTGCGATCACGGCCCACGGCGGACTAAAACGACAAAAAAAGTTCATCGGAAAATTGCTGAGGAATCTGGATGTAAGCCCCATCCAGGCTGAACTGCAACGGCTTAGAAATCGTGAAGCCCACGCCACCCGCCAGCATCATCAACTGGAGCACTGGCGCAACCGTCTGATTGACGGTGGCGATGCCGCCATTGACGCTTATATGGCTGAAAATCCCCACGCTGACCGAAGAAAATTGCGGCAACTGGTCAGAGAAAGCCAGGCCGAACGCCTGCAGGAAGCCCCACCTCGCTCGGCCCGATTGCTGTTTCGCTACCTGCGTACGGTGGAAGAGTCAGCCGATATGGGCTAAACCCTGATGTTCTGATCCGCTTTCTTACCCACTTGATCCATTTTTTGCACACCAAGGTCTAGCAAACCAAGGGGTGATTCAATAAGCTATTGTGCTGCATGAACGTCCGGCGTAGAAAAACCCTGACTACCCATTCTGAGCTTATGATAAACCCATTTTTTTCAACCTTAGACACCATCTCATCGACATGACTGATCTTTCCCTCTATCGCAACATAGGTATTTTCGCCCACGTAGACGCCGGCAAAACCACCACTACCGAACGCATCCTGAAGCTCACCGGCAAAATCCACAAAATCGGTGAAGTTCATGACGGTGCAGCCACCACCGACTTCATGGAACAAGAACAGGAGCGCGGCATTACCATCCAGTCAGCCGCAACCACCTGTTTCTGGAAAAACTACCGCTTCAACATCATCGACACCCCAGGCCACGTGGATTTCACCATTGAGGTGTACCGCTCGCTCAAGGTGCTTGATGGCGGTATCGGTGTGTTTTGTGGTTCAGGCGGTGTAGAACCCCAATCGGAAACCAACTGGCGTTATGCCAACGACTCGGAAGTCGCCCGGGTTATCTACGTTAACAAACTCGACCGCACCGGTGCCGATTTCTACCGTGTAGTCAAACAGATTGAAGAAGTACTGGGTGCTTACCCGCTGGTCATGACCTTACCCATAGGTCGTGAAGACGAATTCGTTGGCGTGGTTGATCTGCTCACCCGCAAGGCCTGGGTATGGGATTCCTCAGGCGATCCTCTGAATTATGAAGTCAAGGATGTACCCGCCGACATGACCGACCTGGTCGAAGAATGGCGTGAAAAAATGGTAGAGCGGGCTGTGGAGGAAGATGACGACGTGATGGAAAAATATCTGGAAGGTGAGCAACCTGATGAGGAAACCATCAAGCGTTGCATCCGCAAAGGCACCATCGCCATGAAATTTTTCCCCACTTTCTGCGGTTCCTCGTTTAAGAACAAGGGCGTGCAACTGGTGTTGGATGGCGTGGTGGATTACCTCCCCAACCCGACCGAAGTCAAACCACAACCTGAAGTTGATCTGGAAGGCAATGAAACCGGCACGCACGCCATCGTAGATCCAGAACGTCCATTACGTGCATTGGCCTTTAAACTTATGGATGACCGCTTCGGCGCACTGACCTTCCTTCGCATCTATTCAGGCCGCCTGGAAAAAGGCACTACCGTAC
>JBPCSC010000371.1:0-8942 GCA_051007495.1 Methylococcaceae bacterium
CCCCAGGGGGTGTCGTTCAGGCGAACGAACACCTCGTCCCAGGCAATCAGGCTCAGTCGTGGTTCAAATTCCATAGGGTGAAGCATGCGTACCATCTGCCGTGGCCTGACCCGCACCTGATCACCCCTGATGTAAGAGCTTTCCACCAGAGTTCTGAAGGTCAGCGTACCCCAGTCCGTAGGCATCACGTATCGGAATCCGGGCCAGATGTCTTGCTGTGAGGTATAGGGTTTCCCCAGATTGTGAGTGGGAAGCCAGGTATAACCCGCCCATACCGTCGCCCGGTCGCTCAGTGCATAACCTAAGGCTACCCGAGTCATGCCTTGATACCAGTGATCCCAGTCGTTGTTGAAGCGGGCCTGGCCCTCCAGCCAGATACGGGTTTTGGCCAGGCTGGGATCCAGTATTTTGAGACTGCCTTCACCCATGAGTTGTAACCAGCTTCCGGCATCTTCGATGACATTATCCGCACGCAGTGGGGCTGCATGGATGAAGGATAGGCAGACTGTTGACGTGATGAGGCGATTGATCGTGTTCAAAGTAAGGTGTCTCGCTGTTTTGTTAATGAGCGTCTCGTTAGGCGCAATTTACAAGCCATGGTCAAGCTTTGTGATTGATGGTTACAGCCAGCGGGATGAGGCGGGTTATCGGGGCTGGTTATCGCGTGGGCGCGTGGTTGAAATGAACCTTGTGTGGTTTATATCAACCAGGGCAGAACTGTTCGCTCATAAGCAATCCTGATAGCCCGTGGGGGTTTATGTGGGATAAACTGAGCATGTAAATTGCTTATGTGTACACTCATTCACAACTAAATCAGGAGTTCTAAAACCATGATCCAACGTCCGTATTTGGCAATTGCCAGCACTCTGCTCGCTGTGATTGGCCTTTTGTTTGCTGAGGTGTCAAATGCCATTCCCAGTTTTGCGCGGCAAACCGGCGTGGCTTGTTCGGCGTGTCACACCAATTCATTCGGGCCGAATCTGACACCCTTTGGACGAACCTTCAAGCTCAAGGGTTACACGATGGGTGGTGATGGAGGAGGCATTCCGCCTATCAGTGCCATGGCTATGGGTTCGTTTACCCACACAGACAAGGATCAGGGTGGCGGGCATGTCGGTGGTTCGGGATCACCCAGCTTTGGTGCCAACAATAACTTTGCCTTTGATGAGGCCAGTTTGTTTTACGGAGGCCGTGTGGCCGGGCCAGTCGGTGCGTTTGCCCAGATCACCTATAACGGCGTGGAAGGCAAACTGGAGATGGACAATACCGACATCCGTGCCGCAGGTGATACCCAGGTATTCGGCCAATCACTGACCTACGGCGTCTCTCTGAACAACAATCCGACGGTACAGGATCTCTGGAACTCTACCCCCGCATGGGGATTTCCTTTTGTGGGTTCTAGCGTATCCCCCACTCCAGGGGCGGGCTTGCTGATTGATGACGGTCTGGCTCAGCAGGTCGGGGGGGCAACTGCGTACGCACTGATTAGCGATCTGCTGTTTGTAGAGGCCGGTGCGTACGCCAGTCTCGCTAAAGATATGCAGCAGTTTTGGGGGAGTTGGAGCCAGGACAATGCGAAGTTAAACGGGCCTGCGCCGTACTGGCGGATCGCCTTGCAACACGAATGGGATGGCCAGTACCTGGCATTAGGAACTTACGGACTCAAAGCCGATATGCTTCCAGGTCGAGTCCAGGGCGTGGGGCTTGATCGGTACACTGATCTTGGGGCTGATTTGACTTATCAGTATTTGGGATCCATGGAACATATCTTCGAAGCGCGGGCGACTTACCTGCGGGAAACCCAGGAACTGAATGGTTCGCGTAACCTGGGCGGAGCTTTACGTCGATCAGGGATGTTGAATACCTTCAGAATAAATGGCAGTTATACCTACCTGCAAACCTACAGTGCCAGCCTTGGGTATTTCGATGTCAGCGGGACACGAGACAGCCTTTTGTACGCCGATTACGCGGCCTTCCGGCCCGACAGTCAGGGTTTGACCGCAGAGCTTGACTATGTACCGTTTGGCAAGAGCGATTCGCTCATGCAACCCTGGCTGAATTTGAGACTGGCACTCCAGTATGTAGGGTATGCCCAGTTTGACGGTTCTTCCAAAAAGAGCAGCGACAATAATACATTCTACTTGAATAGCTGGATTTCATTTTAATCCGGCATAGCGATTCAAGAGTATTTCCTTCTCATGAATTGAGGAGGTTTCAAGAGCAGGAGAAACCAGCTTGTGGCTGGTTTCTCCTTTTTCTTTTAGTGATCCAGTTAACACAGCCTGTAGGGTTTCAGACTTCAATGAAAACAAGATATCGACGATTTGAGGATGTATCTGTCAGTGAGCGGATACTCAACACCCTTTTTCTTATGGCCATAGGCATAGGGTATTTGTTCGCACTGGCCAATCTTTATTACACCCATCAGGCACGGGACGGTCAAGCCGGTCTGTCGATTCAGGACATCGTGATTGCGTATCATGGTGCGCAATCAAAAACCCGTCTGGAAGCGGCCATCAATGGGATTATGGAACCCAATCTCAAGTATAAAAGCGACAAGGAGGTGATTATTAAATGGCTGCGCGATGGGGCTAATGAGCCTGCCTATCAGGAGACCGTTGCGCCCATACTGAACCGGGATTGCATCGTGTGCCACAATCCGGTCAGTAACCCGACACTACCCAATCTCACCACCTTTGAAGGCGTTTCCGAGGTGGCCCAAAGCGGCGGAGCGTCACTGCCGGCCTTGATTCGGGTATCTCATATTCACCTGTTTGGCATAGCCTTCATACTGTATTTCATAGGCAGGATTTTTCTGCTGTGCCAGATGAATAAAATACTTAAACGGATCATTATCGCCATTCCGTTTGTGGCCATGTTTCTGGATGTATCCGCCTGGTTTATTACCCGGCAGTTTCCAGGATTTGCCTATGTGGTGGTCGCCGCTGGTGCGTTGATGGGATTATCCATGGGCGGGCAGATTCTTTTCAGTCTGTATCAGATGTGGATTTTCAAGCCCCGCCGAATCATGAAGGCAGTTGATCGTAACGAGCGGATTAAAATGTGTGTCGACACGCTGAATGAAATAGGTTATCGCGTCATGGACAAGGGCGAATCATGGGTTATTAACACGGCACTGTGCGAACCGGTCAGGATTTCCACACTGATAGACCTGGAAACCTATGCCCGGGCTATGGAAATCAGACATCATCAAGCGGATTGAGGAAGAAGAAAGGAGAATGATGCCTCGGTAGCGAGGAGACGTTCCGCCCATTCAGGGCAGAACGTGAGGGCGGGAAGTATCAGGCGGTAATGGGCAAACTGCCTACTATTGTGAGGCCGATGTCGTCGAGAATTGCCAGATCCAGCGATGAAATGGAGCGCACGTCGCCTTTGCCCAGGCTATCGGCCATCAGATCCGAACCCGAGGGCAGATCGACGTGGTAGTACGCCGAACCGTCTCCGCGACTTTCAGGTGCCAAGGGAACCGGGTTGCCATATAAGGCCTGCGCTTCAGTGCCGGTGAAATAAGGGATGCCGTCCACAAAGCTGATTTGTTGATCGAAGGTAGAGCGGTCGGTGCTGGTGGGGTCGGACAGATAGCCGTTAAACCCGATGCTATGTATCAGTTCATGAGTGAGGATGGTGGTCAAATCGTATTGATTGGCTCCGGGTGCTGCTTCAGGATCCAGATTAAACGATTTGATATGGTTCATGTTGATGTAGACGGTCGCATCGGCTTGTTTGCCGTTGGGGTCTGCACCGGTCAGACCTTCCACCTGAAATACGCTGCTGGTATCGGCATCGTGGAGTTGGCTTGCAAGACTGGCGGGAGTGCTCACTGTAGCCGGGGCCGCTTCAGCCAGAACCGTGCTTTTGACATTTTCAGGCTTAACCGAGATATCGAACACACCTTGCGCCGATACGTATTGGCTGATGTTATCCAGGGCTTTCTCCAGCACCGCTTCGATTTTGCCGGCATAAGCCCCGAAATTGCCCAGGTTCAGGCTGTATTCAAAACCACCGACACTGCCGGAGCCAGTGGAGCCAGGCTCAGGCGTGATGACCGGTGTGTTCAAGGGGGCAGGGTCGGTTTGTGACACGGGTAGGTCGTCCACATAAATGCCTTGCTGCGTCAGCACGGCCTGTGTGTCGAGATCCCCAAATTGCAAGGTGACACCCGTGTTGCTCCAGGGAATCTGAATGCTGGCCAGTTCCTGACCTGACCCATTAAATACATTGAGTTCCCCATCGCTGTCCTGGTAGGTGTAATCGCCGATATTGCCCGGCAGAACCACCGTGTCAATGCCGGCTTCGATATGGATGTCGTGAACGCCGCTGGATAAGGTCACCACACTGGGTTGATCGTAAAACCACCAGGCCAGGGTATTCGGGCTGTGGACGGTCACGCCGTCTGTATCGGCGGTGTAGCTATCGCCGGGTTGCAGGTACATATCGGTCAGGGTGAACACCGCCTCGCCATTACTGCCCAAGCTAACCGTGCCTTCTGCATTGTCGAATTGCAGCGCGTGGGTTTGGCCTGTAGCGACCACCCAGTCGACCACGGTATGGCTGTCTCCATCGTGAACCTGAATGTGCGTACCCGTTGCTTGAACGGACGAATCTTGCCACGAACGAGCCAGAACCAGATTTTCCACGTTTTGATCGACACTGGCGTGATAAAGCCCGGATCCCAGCTTGACGGTTTCCGTACCCGTGCCGCCCTTTATCGTTACGTCACTATTGCCTACGCTGGTGGTGCGGTTGGCCAATAATTGTACGGTGTCGTAATGAATCTGGGCCGAACCATAAGCCCCAAGACTTAGTGTCACGGCACTGCCATCGGCAAAAGCCAGATGAGTGCCTGAAGTCGAGGTTTGTATCGTCGCGAGGGTGGTACTGAAACTGCCCGTATTGATGCTGACTTTTTGACCTTGGCTTTGCAGGTTGTAGTCGAACAAACCGCCGGACAAATTGACGTGCTCAACCCTGCCATCCAGTGTAACCCGACTGATGCCTGAATTGAGGGTGACGGTTTCCTGCCCGGCCGCGCCGGTGATGACATCGCCTGACTTGGCCGTGTAGTTTTGGTCAGCGGTTAAAGTCACTCCCTGGCTGGCGGGTTGGGGGGCGGGCTTAAAAACGCTGCCCCAGTTAAATGGAGAGAACCAGTCAAAGGGGTTAAAGAAGTGAAATGCAACATTTTTCATAAATCAAAACCTCATGGGTGATGTTGAACTAAAACCTGCCTGATAGAGGTGTGAGTGCACAGTTTGAAAAAATGCTTACCACGCAGGAGCAATGCCTTGCAAGCCTGATGAGTCGCCGGGGAGAAAACCCATAGACAGACAATTATGCTTCTGTAGCGCACCAGCATCAACGATTAGGGAAAACGGTGTTAAAGCGGTATCGAGTGCTGCGGGTGGTGGGCAGCCACAAGGCTACCGTGTCCTCACGACAGGCCGTATCGCCGGCTTCGACTGGTCTTCCCATGCACAATCGCTGGAAAACTCCGGCTGCGGCTATTCCGTTTAGCACGAAAGAAAGTGCGTACAGCACCACAATCCAGGGGTAGTGGTTGGTCGTGTGGAAAATAAGCAAATCCTGACCAATAAACGCCGGTGTGATGGGGAAACTGATTAGCCCCAGAAAGCACAGGAACAAGGCCAGAGCCAGTCCGGGTTTGCGGACGGACATGGCGCGATACTGGAACGGAGCCTGAGCGTACTGCTCTCCTCGTAGTAACCGAACCATAGTCAGCAGGCCAAACAACCAGGCGGGTACTATGCCTGCCAGATACATATCCACCCCAGGCCCTGCTGTATCACTGATCAACCAGGCGACCACACCCGCCAGAAAACCACTGAGTCCTACTGTGTTCCAGATGCGGTAAGGATTGCGCTTCTCGGCAAATGCACTCAGTGAGGCCATGAACATGAACAGCGCGGCAGGAATAGCCATGAACGATGACGCGGTCATTCTGGTTTCGACGAGCAACAGGCTGACAGTCAGGGTGCTGGCGACGATCAGGATTTTGCGTCCAGACCGGAGTGCGTTGATCCATTTACCGGCGTTAATCAGAGGCATCCATAATATGGATCGAACGAGGTGTTCCAGATTGAATTCCTGCAGGGCGCAGACCTGTAAGGTATTGATGAGCACATCAGGCAGGCTATCACGCAAGGCCAGAGGCAAGGTTTGTCTCAGGGTTTGTTTGTGCAGATCCAACCCGGTATCCACAGTCCCTTCCACCCGCAGCAGATGGGCGACAATTGAAGGCGATACCAGCAACTGATAACAGCGTAGAAATGCGTTACCCAGAAAATGAAACAAAACCAGAACATGCAGCCCTAGCCCCAGTTCCACAAACATGAAACCGACCTGAGCGATTGACGCATAAGCTATTTGCCCTTTAATGCTGGCTTGCGTTTTTTCTGAAAGGCTGGCCACTACTATGGTGAGTACGCCCATAAGAATGACGATGAGGCGTGAAACCAGTTCGAACTCCCAGATGGCACGGGTACGCAATAACAGGAACACGCCTAAATGAACCGACAACGCACCATAGAAAATGGCACTGGAGGGAGTCGGGCCTTCCATGGCACGAGGTAGCCAGAAACAAAACGGAAATTGAGCCGACTTGCCCGACGCGGCCATGAGCAGGAACAGCGACAGGAAGAACATACCGGCATCGCTAGGTGCGGGGACAAATCCATTACTCAGTGCCGCAGACAATTCGCTGAAATGGTTGCTGCCATGAAACAGCAGATCACTTAATAAGGCCCCCATCAGCAGGCCGATGTCACAAAAGCGATAAACGGTATACGCCCTGAGTGCGTTGCGTATGGGTTGCTGGCGGGTGCGGTAGAAAGCGATCAGCAGGAATGACGACAGCCCTACGATTTCCCATCCGGCAAACAGCATATCCAGTGAACCGGCCAGTATGACCATGTTCAGTCCGAATACGAAGGCAAAGATGGTCAGGAAAAAACGCTTGTAGCCGGCTTCCCGGTTCAGGTAATAACGGCAATAGCGCACAATGACCGAAAAGATGATCCACGTGCAGAACAGGTAGGTGGCACCGACGGTATCCAGGTAAAACAGTATGTGAAAATGGTAGCTGGCTTCTTCATACAGCGTGACCCAAAGATATTCGTGAGACGGGAAACCCAGAGCGGCCCAGGTGATCAGCAAACCCAGTATGCTCAAACCCATGGCGTGAGTGAGCCAGAAACTGATCAGGGCGATGCGGCGTTCACTCGTACCCAGAACGAGTATGAGTAAAAACGCCACCAGGGGCAGAAGTTGACAGGCTAATAGCAAGGTGTTCATGCAGGTTCCTTAATGATTCGGGTGACGGGAATGGTTCTGGTCTGGTTTTGAAACACGTCTTCGGAACTGCTCTCAGCAGCCGTTTCGGGTTGAGGCAATATCAGCGGCTTGAACCCTTGGTCGGTATACCAAGCCAATTGGCCAGTAGCGGGATGGCAGGAGGCCAGTCTGACCCAACGGTTATCCAGCACCTGCTTGAGTTCACCCAGTTCACTGACCGCCGCCAGGATGATGCTGGGTGTCTGCTCAATGACGAACAGCAACCGGGCCGGTTCGTGAACTTCCACCATTTGCGAGGGTAATCCGGTACGCAGATCGCCATCCACACCGTTGGCCACCCCGATCAATCCCATGACGTTGTGCGGCAGTTTGGTGCCGGCCCCGTAAACGGAGTTGTCCAGACGGGAGAACAGATATTCGAGGTTGATGCCTCCGCACACCGGGATGAGAGCGGTGAGAATTTTCCGTAGTGTCTCGCCTGATGGATCGGACATCGGATCGTAAGAGTGGAGAAAGGCCCGCCTGTCCAGGTACAGATTGGAGGTGAGTGGCCTGCGGCCTACGACGCAATAAAGATTGTTGGAATGGTTGAGTTCGGGGCGGGGTTCGAAGATTGAACTGGACCGGGATGCCGCGTGCTTGAGGGCTGATTCCGGATCAGGAGCCACAGGGCCAAGTTCAAACCAGCGGCAGCGTTCCATGGCATTTAGCCCCAGGGCCTGCTGCATGGATTTTTGGAAGTCACTCAGGCCGGGTGGTGGTGTGTCCCACAGGTGTTGATCGAAATAGGTGATTTCATCCCGACTGGTATTGTGCAGAGCGGGAACAAACCGGGTATCTGCCGGAATGGCAATGCCTTGCTCGGCCAGGAGTTGTCTGACGGTTGGATCATTGGCCATCCAGGTAAAGGCGCGGGCATTGGGTGCGCCGGGTTTGCCGGCACACGCGCCGCAATCGTAGGCGGCAAAATGCGGGTTGTTGACACTGCTGGACCCATGCGCGACCACCACCACTAAAGGGGCAAAGTCCTGGGTCAAGCCGATGGTGCGGAGCAAGCCTCCCAGTTTGGCGGCCATTTCCTGATGTGAGAATCCCAGCAGCCGACCGTCTGCGGTGGGTTCGTCGTGCTCCCGTAACAGATGCAAATGGGTGTGCGCTTCGACTTCACCCAATTGTTTGATGTTCGGTAACCTGGAACCGGGACGAAAAACGTCGAAAGCCAGGCGGGCCGCATATCCCAGGCCCAGGGTCTGGGTGAAAATCCAGTGCCGTAACAGGGATTCGGGTTTGAAATGCAGGTCTTTCAGCGCGACCGTTGTGGTTTTTTCGGTTTTGATGTCGCTGTCTTTGCGTGATTCAATGATCAAATGCTTAGGGGTTACCACGACCGGGCATTGCGCGACGGCGTAGGCATCGTCTAGGCCTTGATAGAAGAAGTCGATGCCAAAAAAACCGGCGGCACCGTAGGTTTCTATGGCGGAATCCTGGGCTTCAAGGTGTTGTCTGAGTGAGCATTCCCGATCATCAATGCAGAACAACGCCTGAGCCTTCAGGCGGTTGGGGCGGGGGGTGTGGTCGGGTGGGGGGGTGAGAGCCGTCAATCGCTCGAT